>JAHIZV010000206.1 GCA_018814445.1 Verrucomicrobiota bacterium
GCAATGATCCAATCCGGATCCAGATCGCGCCTCTTGCGTCTCATGTCGCTACGAAGCTGGTCTTTCTCTACATCAAGTGTCACTGGTTCCTCCTTCTGCCCGATCCGCCGTGCCTGAAGTCGTTTTTCTTAAAGACTCCCAATATTCGAGCCTCTTACGGATCGTGTCCTCGTAGCCCTGTGATGATGGCTCATAGTAGGCTTTTGAAGTGGGGGCGTACTCCTGATCGACGAAGTGTCCCTCAAAATCGTGGGCGTATTTATATCCCGTGTGGCCGAGTGTCTTCGCCCCTTTGTAACCTGTTCCCCGGAGGGGTTTCGGAACGGGAAGAGTCCGGCCTTCTTTGATGTCGGTCGTGGCTTCTTCAATGGCCATGTAGGAGGCGTTGCTTTTCGGTGCTGACGCAAGGTATGTGGTCGCCTGGGCCAGGATAATCCGCGCCTCGGGCATACCCACGAAGTCAACGGCGTCCATGGCAGAGACCGCCAGGGACAGTGCTCGTGGATCAGCATTACCTATGTCCTCGGAGGCAAGAATCATCAGTCTTCGCGCGATGAACCGGGGGTCCTCGCCTGCATACAGCATTTTCGCCAGCCAATAGACGGCGGCGTTAGGATCGGAACCTCTGACGCTCTTGATGAAAGCCGAAATGGTATCGTAGTGCCCGTCTTCGTCGTGATCGTAGACGACCGCCTTCTTCTGTATGGACTCCTCGGTGATTTCCCGGGTGATATGGATGCGGCCATGCTCGTCAGGCGGTGTGGTCAGCGCCCCGATTTCAAGTGCGTTCAAGGCTCTGCGCGCATCGCCTTCGCACACCCTGGCGAGATGTGTAAGTCCTTCGTCGTCGGCCACCACGTTCATCCGCCCGAGTCCGCGTTCCGAAGCGATCGCCCGTTCGAGAAGTTCACGTATGGCCTTCTCGTCGAGCGGTTCGAGCTGGAATATCTGCGAGCGGGAAGTGAGCGGTGAATTGATGAAGAAGAACGGGTTATGAGTTGTTGCGCCGATCAGCGTGATGACGCCTTCCTCAACAAACGGGAGGAGGACGTCCTGCTGAGCTTTGTTGAAACGATGAATCTCGTCTATGAAAAGGATCGTCTGCGTGCCGTGCATGCGTCTGCGGTGTTCCGCGTGCTGCATGAGCGTGCGGAGTGTAGCGACATTCGCAAGTACGCCGCTGGTTCTTTCGAAGCGGCGTTGAGTGACGCGGGCTATCACCTCAGCCAGCGATGTCTTCCCGCATCCGGGAGGACCGTAGAGGATAATGCTTCCAAGGCGGTCGGCTTCGATGGCGCGGCGCAGAAGCTTACCGGGTCCAAGGATATGATCCTGCCCGAGAACCTCCTCAAGGGATTGCGGACGCATGCCGGCCGCGAGAGGAGGCTTCGAAGAGGTGTACGCGTTTCCACCTTCGGGCTGTCCAGCTTCCTCAGAATTCTGTTCGTCAAACAAGTCCATTCAAGACCTCGAAAAAATACCCCGCCCAGTCGTTCCAGGGACTGGGCCTCTGCCCTCGAATCACCAAGTGGGTGCTCAACCGCGAACATTCCAAGTCCCCGACGAGGGGGCATGTGGGTCGCACGCGCATTCGAACTCCCTAAGCAAACGCCTAAGGGTCAGAGACGATTCGCCCTATTGCGAACAAGGCAGGGCATTATTTTCGGGCCTCAAATCCATCAGGACTTGAGGAAACCAAACGAACCCGATTGTGAAAGAACAGGATCTGTTTCCCAGCGGCCCGTCCAGCATTGATATGCCGCCCGGCACGGATCCAAACGAATATTGGATCCACGCCGCACAGGAACGGGGCCAAATGTGTTAACGATTGCTTCCGTCGAGGTTTCAGCAGGCCACTTCAAGGCCCGGGCTGAAGTACACGCAAACGGTGCCAACAGCACAAGGAACAGATTTTCAATCCAAGCTATGGTCAAAGGGTTCATCACTGCCTTATTCACAATTACCGCCGAAATCCCGAAATCAACCTTCGCGGACTTCGACACCCAGCGCCTTCCTGACAGCGTCTTTGACCGCTTCGTGAAGCCCGTTAGCCTCTTCGTCGGTCATCGTTCGCTCAAGAGAGCGGTAGGTGAGGGAGTAGGCCATACTCTTCATTCCATCACCCAATCCCTCACCGCTGAATATATCAAAGAGCCGGGCGCTTTCCAACTCTTTTGGCGCGGCATTTGTGATGATTTCCATGATCTGAGCATGGGTGATTGCCTCAGGCAGAAGAATGGCCATATCTCTCACAACGGAAGGATATTGTGCCACGGGACGAATTGGGCTGACCGCCTGAAAAGCGGTGAGCAGAGGAAGTACACTCAGTTCGATCACGGGCACAGGATCGGACAGCCTCCATTCGCTCCGAATGCGCTTCCTGACGAGTCCCATAGACCCGGCCTCTTTGCCCTCGATGAGGATGCTCATGCTCTGCCCGGGCTCGTAGAGAGCCATCTCTTTCGGCTGAACAGACCAGTCACAAATGCCCTGCGCTTCGAGCAGCGCTTCGAGCGCCCCTTTAACCCACAGGAACGCTTCGGTATTGCTCAGCGGCTGGCGTTTTTTCAGCAACGGGCGGCCTACGGGGCCGAGAAGTCCAATGCTCAGCCTTTCAACTTCCCGGGTTCCCTTACCGTCTTTGAAATAGGCGCGCCCGATTTCAAAGAAGGATCCCTCAGATATCTGTCTTGCCCTGTTTCTTCCGATCGTTTCCACCATCTGGGGAATCAGCGAGGTGCGCAGAACGGATTGATCGGCGCTGATCGGGTGGGGCAGGACGATTCTGACATCTTTGTTTGAACTGTCGAACAGATCCAGCAACTGCTCGGAAACAAGGCTGTAGTTCATGATCTCGCGCAATCCGAGCCCGACCAGGTGGTCGCGACATACCTTGACGGCGCGGGCGTGTCTATCCTCGGCATCCGGCACCACCTCCGCCCGCGGGAAGGGCGAGGGGATCTTGTCCAGTCCGTGAATGCGGGAGAATTCCTCGATCAGATCGACCTCCCGCGTCAAATCGCGTCTGAACGAGGGAACCACGACTGTGCAGCCTTCCTCATTCGGCTCTTTCACTTCGAGCCCGAGCGACTCGAAAACAAGAGTCATTTCATCAGCGGACGCCTGAAGCCCGAGGAGACTGTTGACTTTCCGCCACGTGCAGGGCACTTCCGTTGCTTGAGCGGGCTTCGGATAGACGTCTATCACACCCCGGGCAATCTTCGCCCCGGCATGTTCCGCCATAAGAGCCGCCGCCCGTTGACTGGCCCACTCCACTCCGCCGATATCGACTCCCCGGGAGAACCGGTATGACGATTCGGTGGTGAGTCCCAGCGCTTTTGACGTGTGACGTACGCTGCTCTGATCAAAGCAGGCGCTCTCCAGAAGGACTGTTGACGTGTCGTCACGGATTTCGCTGCCCGCGCCTCCCATCACGCCCGCGACAGCGACGGGTTTCATCGCATCCGTTATTACAAGCATGTCCGTCGTCAGTTCGCGGTCAATTTCGTCGAGCGTCGCGATCTTCTCGCCCTTCTTCGCGCGGCGGACGCCGATTCTTCCGCCGTCGAGAAGCGTCTGATCAAAGGCATGCAAAGGATGGCCGCATTCCAGAAGAACGTAGTTGGTGATATCGACAATGTTGTTGATCGGACGAATGCCGGCCAGCGTCAGCCTGCGCTGCATCCACTGGGGCGCGGGTCCGATGACGATATCCTTAAGAACGCGCGCCGTGTAACGGGGGCAGCCGGCCGGATCATCGACGCAAACCTTTGTCAGTTCCTCAACGGCAGCGTCCGACTCGGCGAGTTCGAATTCAGGCAAACGGAGCCGCGTCCTATACATGGCCGCGACTTCCCGCGCGATGCCGATCATGCTCAGGCAGTCCGGGCGGTTCGGAGTGATCTCCAGATCGAGCACGACGTCCGGCGGGCCGAAAACATCGGAGAGAGGAGTTCCTGCTTCCCATGTGCCGTCGAGTTCAATGATGCCCGCGTGATCGTCCGACAGACCAAGCTCATCTTCCGCGCAGAGCATGCCCTGAGATTCCACGCCGCGGATCTTCGCCTTCTTGAGTTTAGTTCCGTCAGCAAGGACGCTGCCGACAGGCGCAAACGGAGATTTCATGCCTTCGCGGACATTGGGAGCGCCGCAGACGACCTGCTTTTCCTCCTTCCCGTCGAAAACGGTGCACAGAGTCAGGCGGTCGGCATCAGGATGACGTTCAACTTTACGGACTTCCCCGACCACCATGCCGGCATAATCCGATCCCACCGTCTCGATGCCTTCGACCTCCGTGCCCGAGAACGTCAGCTTTTCGGCCAACCCCTCGACGGCGTCATCGAAATCAACATATTCCCTAAGCCATGAAACCGGAACTTTCATACATTCCTTAAAATCAGAGTGAGCCCATCTGCATACCCTTTGAGCGTTCTGGATTCAAGGTGAAAGGGAGAAGATGGATGCCGGATGGTGGATGCCGGATGCCGGATGGTGGATGCGTAGTGCAGGAATCCGGCAACTGGTATCGAGTTGTGCCCGGTGCTCAGTGCGAGCAGCAACCCGGACTCTTGGCTTTTGGCGAAAGGTCGGGGCTGATGTACTTGATGCCGAGGGACATGCCGCGGAGGATGAAGAGGATAGCCAGCATGACGAGGGCGATGGGGATGGCCTTCTGCAGGTTGAACCTGAATGCGCCCTGGATCGCTTTTCCCGACAGTGAGGCGACGAGCATCAGCGGAATGGTGCCGACGCCGAAGCAGGCCATGTAGACGAATCCTCCTATGCCGCTGCCGGTGACCGCCGCGCCGGCGAGAGCCACATACACGAGGCCGCAGGGAAGGAAGCCGTTCAGGAAGCCGATCATCAGCATAGAACCAACGGAGCGTTTCTTGAGCAGGCCGCCGAGGGCCGCCTTGAGTTTTGCGACGGCGGCGAAGATGGGACGGGATGCCGAGAGCCTGGCGGAGAAACGCGGTCCGACAATGACGGCGAGCAGAATCGCGATGCCCAATGCAATCGAAAGCCAGCGCTGAAAGCCGGCGAACACGAAGGTCTTTCCGATCAGCCCGAAGACAATCCCCAGCAGGCTGTAAGTCACAACCCGTCCGAAATTATAGACGAGCCGCCCGACGAAATAGGAGGTCCGGGACGAGCCCGTAACGGGCAGGGCAATGGCGAGCGGCCCGCACATGCCAAGGCAGTGCAGTCCGCCGACGAGTCCCAGCATAAATGCGGTCCAGTAAAGCAATGAAAGCTACCAGTTATCGGTTATCAGTCATCAGAAGCTGGAATAACTAATCTAAGAAGATGATATCTTCAAGGTAGTAGTCGTTTGTGGTGACACGCCACGATAAGCGCGCTCGCCACATTCCACTCTGAAGATCACTCAGATCGACCGTCTGCCGGCCGTTTTGATCGACGGCAAGATCGAGCTGTCTATCGAGTTTCTTATCCGACGGGCGATACAGAATGATCGAGCCCTCTGCCTCTGAGTGGTTATCCGGAATCTGTATAATCAAAGACTTCGCATTTTTGACATGCGTAATGCCAACCATAGAGCCCAACCTGGCCGTTCTGGCCTCGCTGTCGATGCGATCCTGATAACGGATTTCCTGTTCGTAGTATTCCGGAGAGACCAGGTCTACCCGGTGGCCGAGCGACCAGATGACGAAGCCCACTACAGTGGCGACGAAAAGGAGAATGAAGATGGTTAGAAACAACGGCCAGGGATTATTCTTCATAGGGCGTGACGCGCTTTTTCAGGTCCAACAAACACAGTTCTCACCGTCTCCAGTTTCCTGCCGTTCGAGTAGACGCCAATTTCAATCGGGTTCTTCTCGGCGGTGAGCACTTCGGGAGCTAATTCGACTACTACAGCGGGTTCAGACATCTTCCCGGGCATGACGTTGGTATTGCCCGCGACAGTGATCTTGCCCTCGACGTTCTCGAGCTTCAACTCGACGGGCATCTCGGCATTTGTCTTGTTCAGCAGTTTGAGAAGGTAAAGGTTCGTAAGATGACCCGTCGGCATAGTCTGGTAGAGGGCGCCGGGAGCACGAAGAAGATACGCGTCCACGGGCGGGCGGTTCAGAAGGAGATATCCGAGCAGGCCCGTGAGCAGGAACAGAACGGTCGTGTAGATAAACAGCCGTGGCGTTGCCTTGAGCTTCTCACCTTTCTCTATACTGTTGAGCGAGGCGTAGCGGATCAGTCCGCGCGGTTTCTTTATTCTGTCCATAATCGAGTCGCAGGCATCAATACAGGAGGTGCAATGTACGCACTCCATCTGCAGGCCGTTTCGAATGTCGATGCCCGTCGGGCAGACTGACACACACATACCGCAGTTGATGCAGTCTCCCAGTCCCGCCGCCGCACGCTCCTCTTCGGACTGTCCGCGCTTCTTCTTCCCCCTTTTCTCGCCGCGTTTGTAGTCATAGCCGACGATGATCGACGCCTCGTCGAGAAGCACCGACTGGAACCTTCCGTACGGACAGATGAACGTGCAGGCCTGTTCTCTGAAGCGCGCGAAGATACCGAAGAACAGCAGGGAGAACAGCATCATCGCAGTAAGACCATGAATATGGTTACGGGGGTCGTCCGTGATGATCAAGATCAGTCTGTCGCTACCGATGATATAGGCCAGCAGCAGGTTCCCTACGACGAACGAAATCACGTAGAAAATGACCAGTTTCAGCGCCTTCTTGCGCACTTTTCGGGGTGTCCAGGGGGCCGCATTCAGTGCCCGCTGTTCGACGTGATCACCTTCAATCCAGTACTCGATTTTGCGAAAGACCATTTCCATCATCACGGTCTGTGGACAGAACCAGCCACAGAAGATTCGGCCGTAGACGGCTGTCGCCAGAACGACCATGATGAACACGATCAGCATGAACAGCGCGAAGATGAACATGTCCTGGGGCCAGAGGATAATTCCGAAGATCGAGAAACGACGTTCGACGATATTGAACATCAGCAGCGGGTTGCCGTTGATTTTCGTGAACGGGCCGACGGCGAGAACAAGGAGCAGCAGATAGCTCAACCAGGTACGCCATCGATAAAAGCGCCCTGAAGGTTTCTTGGGATAGACCCAGATCCGGCGCCCCTGCTGGTCTGCCGTTGCAAGATGGTCGCGGTAGTCGTCCCAGTTGATCTGCTGTTCAACGGACTCGTGCCGGACTTCAGCGTTGCGTGTCTCTTCTGGCATGTGTGACTCAGCTATCTGTCATTGCGCATAGAGGCGCGTTGACGTGATCATGAAGGTCGGAGGCGTCCGGGTATCCGGCGTCCCGCTACGGAGTGTACTCCTCTCCTTCCGGTGCTTTCGGATTCGGAGGATTGGTTCCGCGCAGAGTGAAAATGTAGCTGGCGAGCGCATGGATGTCGCCGGCGCCGAGCAGCGTCTTCCATGTGATCATTCCCTTCGCGGGAACGCCCTCGGTGATCGTATGAACCGTATCGGAGAATGCTCCTCCATGAATCCAGTAATTGTCGGTCAAGTTGGGTCCGACAAGGCCCTGGCCCTGGGGAGAATGGCACGCCACACAATGGGTCATGAACAGTTGTTGTCCCTTTGCCAGTACTTCTTCGTCGGATGAAGGCTCGGTCGGGACAGCGGCGGCTTCCGGTGCGGCAGCGGCAACTTCGGCCTTCGCTTCGGCCTTGGCCGTTTCGACTATGCCCATCTCCTTTTCGTACTTCGCGATCTGCAGGCTGCCGGCGTCCACGACGTGGAAATATACCATGTAGACGGCGGAGAAGATGATGCTGATGTAGAACAGCCACACCCACCACCGGGGAAGTCGGTTGTCCAGTTCCTTGATGCCGTCTGCTTCGTGATCGAGCAGTATCGACTTCTCGTCCTCCATCACGTGGACGTCTTGATGTTCATCGTTCGTCATTATCTGCTCCCGTTTCAGATATATCTTCAGGATCCAAAAGCATTTCTTTCATGTGGCGGACATGCGACTTCTTCATCGTGACGACCAGAATGATCACGCCGATGAATACCGCGAAGAAGATCAGCATGGATATGATGCCGTATACGCCGATGCCGCCGATTTCACTGACCACATTTCTGATCAACAGTTACTCCTTATCCGCCAGCTTGATGTCCGTTCCCAGCCGCTGGAGATACGCGATCACGGCGACGATCTCCTTCTTCGGGTCCGCCTCGGACACGCCGCCCGCTTTCAGGCTCCCGGCAATGTCATTGGCCTGCTGCTCCATTTCCGCGAAGGCGGACATCTCATATCCGCCGGGATACGGAACACCGACCTTTCTCAGCGCGCCGATGCGGGAGGGCATCGATGACGTGTCCAGGTCTCTTGTCAACAGCCAGCTATAGGAGGGCATGATTGAGCCGGGCGAAGTCAGACGCGGGTCTTTCAGGTGGTTGTAGTGCCAGGCGTCCGGATATTTCCTTCCCACCCGGTGGAGGTCCGGTCCCGTACGTTTAGATCCCCACAGGAACGGATGGTCATACACATATTCGCCTGCCTTGGAGTATTCTCCGTAACGCTCCGTCTCCGAACGGAACGGACGGATCATCTGCGAGTGGCATCCTACACAGCCCTCGCGGATGTAGATGTCGCGCCCGAGCATTTCCAGCGCCGTATAGGGCTTCACGCTGCTGATCGTCGGCACGTTGGACCGGATGAGATACATCGGGACGATCTCGATCAGTCCGCCGACGAGAATCGCGATCAGCGCGAGCACGGTGAAAATGAGGGGGGCGCCTTCGAGTTTCCGGTGAAATGAGCCGTGGCTCTCTTCTGCCTGATCTTTCAGCGAGGGCGCCTGCGCTTCCTGCTCCGGCACAAACTCGCCCTGCTTCGCCGTCTTGATCAGGTTGAAGACCATCATGATCGTGCCGGTCAGGTAGAGCGTCCCGCCGATCGCGCGCAGCCGGTACATCGGCATGAGCTGTGTAACCGTTTCGAGGAAGTTCGGGTACTGCATCAGACCTTCTTCGGTGAATTGCTTCCACATCAGTCCCTGGGTCACACCTGCCCAGTACATCGGGATGACGTAGAACATCATACCAAGCAGGCCAATCCAGAAGTGGTAGTTCGCCAGTTTGACCGACCACAGCTTCGTGCTGTAGAGGCGCGGGATCAGCCAGTAGAGCATGCTGAATGTGAGGAATCCGTTCCAGCCCAGTGCTCCGGTGTGCACGTGGGCGATGGTCCAGTCGGTGTAGTGCGACAGCGCGTTGACACTCTTGATCGCGAGCATCGGGCCTTCGAGCGTGGACATTCCATAAGCAGTGACCGCTACCACCATGAATTTGAGCATCGGGTCCTGGCGGACCTTGTTCCACGCGCCGCGCAGTGTCAGCAATCCGTTCAGCATTCCGCCCCACGAAGGGGCGATGAGCATGAGCGAAAACGTCATGCCGAGGGATTGGGCCCAGTCCGGCGTCGCGGTGTAAAGCAAGTGGTGCGGTCCCGCCCAGATGTAGATGAATATCAGGGCCCAGAAATGGATGATGGAGAGTCGATACGAAAACACCGGACGGCCCGCCGCTTTGGGCAGGAAGTAGTACATCAGGCCGAGATACGGTGTGGTCAGGAAGAACGCCACCGCATTATGACCGTACCACCATTGGACCATCGCGTCCTGCACGCCCGCATAGACGGGATAGCTCTTGAGGAAACTCGCCGGGACTTCAAGAGAATTGAAGATATGGAGAACGGCCACGGTGATGACCGTTGCGATGTAGAACCAGATGGCCACGTACATATGCTTCTCGCGGCGTCTGACGATCGTCCCGAACAGGTTCACGGCGAACACGACCCACACCAGCGTGATGGCGATGTCTACAGGCCATTCCAGTTCAGCATATTCCTTGCTGGTGGTGATGCCTGCCGTGAGAGAAACCGCCGCGGCGACAATGATGAGCTGCCAGCCCCAGAAGTGAATCCAGCTCAGCGCGTCATTGAACATGCGTGCCTTGCACAGGCGTTGAAGAGAGTAGTATACGCCCATGAAGATGCCGTTTCCTACGAAAGCAAAAATGACAGCATTTGTGTGAAGCGGGCGGATTCTTCCGAATGTGATCACGGACAGATTCATGTTCACTTCGGGGAAGATGAGTTCCACGGCGGCCAGAAGGCCCACCGACATTCCGACCACCCCCCAGAGAGTCGTCGCGAAGGCGAAGGCCCGCACGATCCGGTTATCGTATTTGAAGGTTTCAACGTTCATGTCTGCTCCTCGCTCTCGGTGCTGTCGTCATCGCTTGCAGCGTCAGAATCATCATCGCTCAGGATCCGCATGGAGGGGGTTGTGGTGTCTTCGTATTGGCCCGATTTGACCGCCCAGAAGAAGGCAAAAAGGAAACCGGTGGCAACCAGCAGGCTGGCCAGCAGCAGAACAAAAACTACGCTCAAAAAACCCTCCCGACCGTGGTTGAACCTTGTGGCGATGCGCGATACTACACAAGACTCCCTGTAATGGCTACCAGTTATTCCGCGATTACACCCTAGGGAAAACCCAGCTTCCTTCCAGTGATGGTCGCCGCAGAAGCCGCAAAACTCACTATAGATACGGAGCTTATGGGCATCAGGATCGCCGAAACAAGCGGAGACAAATGCCCCGAAGCCGCGAAGCCGATGCCCACTACGTTATAAATGAATGAGATGACAAAGCTGATCCAGATGATCCTCAGGGCAGCTCTCGAGTAGCGAAGCATATTCTCGAATTGAGGGAACGTGTCGGCGTCCATGATGACATCGGAAGCCGGTGAGAACGTGCCGATGTCTTCGGAGATCGCGATACCGGCATCGCTCTGTTTGAGTGCCCCCGCATCGTTCAGGCCGTCACCCACCATCAGCACCCGCACCCCCGCCTTCTGTTGCCCGCGGATGTACTCAAGTTTGTCGAGCGGGGTCTGGTTGAAGTGGAGCGAGGCACGCTCGCCGAAGATCCGCCGCATGTTGTCCAGTTCCCGTTCGTTGTCGCCCGAAAGGAGGCTGAGTTCATATTGCTCCGACAGAGAAGGCACGATACGCGCGACGGCTTCACGATAGGTGTGGGACAGGGCAAACCATCCCCGGAATGTGCCGTCGACCGCAAGATATACGGAGGTGAGCTTCCGGGGGTTCACATCGACCGGCATGTCGATGCCCTTTTCGATCAGCCAGCGCCTTGAGCCGAGAAGTACCTCGGTCTTCCCGAAAGAGCCCTCAATGCCTTTGCCGGGCGTCTCAAAAAACGGGCTGACCCGCTCAGGAAAGTTCTCGTCGGATAAAACTTCGCTTATTCGAATGCAGTGCGGATGCGTGGAATGGCGGGCCAGCGAGAAGACCCGCCGGCGCTCTTGCGGAGCAAGGGCGTCACCGTGGTAGGTGACGCCGGTTTGTGTCGACTGAGTGAGCGTTCCGGTTTTGTCGAAGACGATATGTCCGATGCGGGCCAGCGTTTCGATCACAAAACCGTTCTTCGCGAATATCCGGTTCCTTCCCAACAGGCGAAGCACCGTGCCGAGCGTGAACGGGGCCGAAAGTGCCAGGGCGCACGGACAGGCGACGATCAAAACCGAACTGAACGCCCTGACGGCTATCGCGCGATCTTTGAAAAGCCAGAAGAGCGCCGTGGCCACGGCGGCAGTGACGACCGCGGCGGTGAAGTACCTGCTGACCCGGTTCGTGAGCGAGTAGATGCCGGCATCCTCATCGCGCGCGAACGCTTCGTTGTTCCATAGAGATGTCAGGTAGCTCTGTGAAACATTCTTGATGATCTCGACTTCTATGATCCCGCCTGTCTGGCGTCCTCCCGCGTACAGGTAGTCTCCTTCAGCCTTCTCCACGGGATCCGACTCACCGGTTACGAAACTGTAGTCGATCATTGCCTCACCGCTCACCAGTTTGGCATCGGCAGGGATAAGTTCGCTGTTGCGCAGAACGATCCGGTCGCCGATTTCGAGTTGGGAAATCGGAATAACCTCGTCGGTCTCTTCCTTTCTGCGAGTCACGGACAGCGGGAAGTACGACTTGTAGTCGCGTTCAAACGAGATCGCGTCGTAGGTCTTCTGCTGAAACCACCGTCCGCAGAGAAGAAAGAAGACAAGTCCGGAGAAGGAGTCCAGATATCCGCCGCCCGTGCCGGTGAGGATGTCGAATGCGCTTTGGGAGAACACGGCAACGATGCCGAGGGCGATGGGAAAGTCGATAGTGAGAATCCGGTTGCGGAAATAGCGCGCCGCAGCCTTGAGGTAGTCTGAAGCGCTGTAGAACAGGACCGGCAGGGCAAGGAGCAGGCTCACGTAGCCGAAGAAAGTCCTGAAGGCGGGGCCCGACGCGGTGTCCAGGCCGAAGTAGACGGGCAGACTCATCAGCATGATATTGGCGAAGGCAAAGCCGGCAATACCGATCTTGAGATAGAGCGCCCGCCCGGCTGGCGAGCGCCTCTTCCGTTCCAGTGTTTCAAGCCGCAGCTCAGGCTCATAACCAAGCCCGGCGAGAAATGAAGTCAACTCACCGAGTGAAATGCGGCTTTCTTCAAAAACGATGCTGACTTCCTTGCGCGGGAAATTGACTTGAGAGCGGCCTATGCCGGGCCGGAGTTTGAAGAGGTTCTCGAGGAGCCAGACACAGGCGATGCAGTGGATCGCGGGGATGCGGAACGTTACGCGGCTGAAGCGGCCGTCGCTGAAATCGAGCATCTGTTCCTTGACCGAGGCCTCGTTCAGATATTCGAATTCCTGCAGCCGTGCGGCTTCGCGGGGTTGAACACCGGGTGTCTTCTCAAGGTTGTAGAAACGCGTCAGCCCGTTCTCTTCGAGCAGTTCATAAACCGTCAGGCAGCCGTTGCAGCAGAAAACCTTGTCGCCCTTTGTGAACGAGCGGTCGGGGCAGTCGAGGCCGCAATGGTAGCAGGCCATTCGCTTCTTCGTTTCTGTCTCTTCAGTAAACATCACGGGGTGATCCGGCAAGTTATCGTATCGGACCACCGCCGAACATCCAACACCCAACAATTAACGCGCAACGCACAAGGGAAAATGCAGCCGTGCGCGAAGAGCAAATGACCAATGACGTGCCGCAGGCACAGACGACAAGCGAAGCCTGTATCTACTCCGCGAGTGTGCGGATGTAGGCCACGACGTTCTTTAAATCCTGATCGCTGAGCGCTGCGCCCCACGCCGCCATCATGGGGGACTTACCAACGGAGGCGCCGCCATTCTTGATGACTTCGAAGATGTACTCATCCGTCATGGCGCCCATCAGCTCCTTGTCGGAGTGATTGGCAGGTTTCGGGTCAAGAGCCGCAGCAGCGACGCCATCGCCTTTGCCGGTGACTCCGTGACATGCGGAGCAGAACATCTGGTATTTGGCTTTTCCGGCTTCCACGTCAACATCTTCGGCGCCGACATTCTGAGTGCCGACGACAAGAGCTCCTGCGACAATCAACAACAGCGAAATGGCTCCCACATTCTTCATCTGAACCTCCGGTTTGTTTATCTCCGCTCATTATTGCGATCACGAATCTCTCTGCAACGTCAAATTCAGACGCCGGACGCCGATAGACTTTTCCGACCGTGGATGTCTCCAACTTCCCGATGCTTGTGTATGCTTCTTCTTCCGGAGGCCGCAGAGATGATTCAGGGAGGCAGAAAGATGCGTCGTGCACTGATCACAGTGATGCAGCCCGATCCCGCAGTCACGAACATGGAAGTCACGTGGAGCAGTCAGTCCACCAGGCTGTACACGATAGATAAAGTTTCCGTTTCAACGAACGCCTCATGGGCCGACGGGGGACTTGGACTGCAGTCTCCGGATGGCGCCACAACGACGCGCGATGTGCCTGATGTTGTCATGACGACGCGATTCTTCCGCGTGCAGGCGGTATATCAGAAGGCCGAGACGTCCGAGCGCTTTCAACTTTGTACTGGGTGATTCGCCTGGGTGTCTATCCGAACTGAGCGAGGAACCGGACATCATTTTCATACAGATGCCGGATGTCCTGAATGCCGAACAGGATCATGGCTATCCGCTCGATGCCCATGCCGAAAGCGTATCCGGTTACGTCATATTCATCGTAGCCGACAGCTTTGAAGACGTTCGGGTCGACCATGCCCGCGCCTAAGATCTCGATCCAGCCGCTGTTCTTGCAGACGCGGCATCCTTTGCCGTGACAGACATGGCAAGTGAAGTCGACCTCGACGCTGGGCTCAGTGAAGGGGAAGAAGTGAGGGCGGAACCGTATCTTCACGTCAGGCCCCATGAGCTGCTGGGCGAAATAGGAAAGGTCGCCCTTCAGGTCGGCGAGCGACACATCCTTGTCGATGTACAGACCTTCGACCTGGTGGAAGTTGGCGGAATGCGTCGCGTCCGGCGTGTCCCGCCGATAACAGCGTCCGGGAGCGATGATCCGAACCGGCGGTTTGTGCGTCTCCATGTACCTCACCTGCACGGGTGAAGTGTGACAGCGGAGAAGGTCGCCGTTTTCCAGGTAGAACGTGTCCTGCATGTCCCGCGAGGGATGATCCTCCGGCGTGTTGAGGGCGTCAAAGTTGTGATAAACCGTCTCGATGTCCGGGCCTTCGGCGACGGTGAAACCGAGGTTGTGGAAAATCTCCGTGATCCGCTCCGTGATCTGAGTGATCGGATGGCGGGAGCCCAGGCGGTGCCATTGACCGGGCAGGGTGGCGTCAAATTCGCCGGGTGAGCTTTGTGACCCCGCCGATTCGAACTCGGCCTTTCGCTCGGTGACGAGATCAGTCAGTTCGTTCTTCAACTCGTTGGCCTTCTGACCCGCGACCGGCCGGTTGGCCGGATCGAGGTCTTTGAGGCCCTTCATAATTTCGGGAAGCATGCCCTTGCGTCCGAGGTACTTGATGCGCACCTCTTCCAGTGCCTGAGCATCGGGCGCCGCCGCGGCTTCCCGCAGGGCTGCATCTTTGAGTTGTACGATTTCGTCGATCTTCATGAATACAGAACTTCCAAGGGTTGGAAGACTCTATAGAAAAACTTCCAAGGTTTGGAAGTCTTATCATCGTGTACCTGAGGAGCCCGGGACCGGTGTCAGTGACCCCGGCTACAGAAAGGATGGACGCGTGACGGAACGGGGCGGCAAATGTTCGACAAAGAAGGCTACTTAATTTTCGCTTCTTTGTAGATCACGTGCTTCCGGGCCACGGGGTCAAACTTCTTGATTTCAAGTTTTCCCGTCGCGGTCCGAAGGTTCTTATTGGTCACGTAGAAGTGGCCTGTTCCTGCCGATGATTTGAGTCTGATGAGCTCTCTGGGCATGTCTCTTACTCCCTAGTTCTTCAGAAAATCTGCTTTGTTGGGGTTGTCGTATTTCCCCGCTTTCAAATCTTTCACACGCACCCACATGGTACGGACCGTGCCGTCTGAGAAGCGGATTTTCTTCCGCTGCATGTTCGTTTTGAACGTGCGACGCGCGATACCTGTGGTGTTAAGGCCGATTCCGCCCTTCTTCTTGGGCAGACCCTTACGCGTGATGCGGTTTCCGGAGACAGTCTTCCTGTTTCCACGCGTATTAAGCTTTGCCATCCCTAATCTCCTGACTTCCAAGACCGTTTTTAAGTAATGAGGGGCGTATCATACGGATTTCATCCCAAAGCACAAGGGATTCCGCAGAAAAAGTGCGGGAGAGTGGGGGAATGGGAGAAAGGGACAGGTTGCTTGTTTGTATAGAGGTACAGGCTATGGTTTACTGATAGTTCTCATTCCTAAAGAAAGGTTCGAAATCATATGAAAAAGACACTTCTTCTGGTTGTCTCAGCGTTTCTACTCTCTTCCGCCGGTCCCGTCGTGGCCCGCACTCAGGATGTCCGTGAGGCGATCGTGAAGATATACACGATTCATAATCGCCCGGATTACTATAATCCATGGAGCATGCAGGGGCCGCGGGGAAGTACGGGATCCGGCTGCATCATCGAGGGCAACAAGATCCTGAGCAACGCCCATGTTGTCAGTGACCAGACGTTCATCCAGGTTCGCCGTCACGGAGAGGCGAAGAAATACCAGGCCCGGGTCATCGACGTTTCGCACGACGCGGACCTGGCGATTCTGACTGTTGACGATCCGACGTTCTTCACCGGCGTCGAACCGCTTGAGTTCGGCGAATTGCCGGTGTCGCAGGACAAAGTCCATGTATACGGTTTTCCGCTGGGCGGCGACACGCTCAGCACGACGGAAGGCGTGATCTCGCGTATTGAGCATCAGACGTATGCCCATAGCTCGATACATCTCCTGGCGGGGCAGATCGATGCCGCCATCAATCCGGGAAACAGCGGCGGCCCGGTATTGAAAGAGGACAGTATCGTCGGTGTGGTCATGCAGTCGATGAGCCAGGCCGACAACATCGGCTACATGGTGCCGGTTACGATCATCCAGCACTTCCTGACGGACATCAGCGATGGCAAGCGGGACGGATTCCCGAGTCTCGGGATCGTCATGCAGCAGATGGAAAACCCCGACATGAAGCGGAAGTACGGGATGACCAGGGATCAAACCGGCATGCTCATCGTTCGCACGATTTACGGTTCCCCCGCGGACGGTCAGATTCAGGAGGGCGACATCTTTCTCTCAGTTGAGGGACACGATATCGCCGATGACGGAACAGTTGAGTTCCGCCCCAAGGAGCGCACGAGCGTCTCCTATTTCATTCAGCAGCATCAAATCGGTGAAGACCTTCAATTGTCTATTCTGCGCGACGGAAAAGAGCTGGATCTAACCGTCAATCTTGGCCGTCCGGTTCAGGAAGACTGGCTGATACTGCTCGAGCGATACGATATCACTCCGACCTACTACATATACGGAGGCATCGTATTCTGTCCGCTCACCAAGGACCTTCTCCAGGCATGGGGCTCCAACTGGTACAACACGGCGCCGAAGGATCTGGTGAACATACTTTCGCATAACTACATTGACGGTGAGATCGATGAGATCGTTCTGGCGCTGCGAGTCCTTGCGGCCGACGTCAACGAGGGCTATCACATGATCAACAACTGGGTCGTTGAAAGCGTGGACGGACAGAAGATCCGAAACCTGAAAGACCTTATCCGAATCGTCGAAGGCCCCTCGATGGGTCCCTACGTCATCTTCTCAAGCGAGTGGGGGAACCAGCTCGTTCTCGACCGGCAGAAAGCCGCGGAAACGCACGTCGAGATCATGCAGAGGTATCGGATTCCGAAGGACAGATCTGATGATCTGCCGTGAGCGGGGAGAGTTCAACAGTACGCTGATTTGTTTGCGTAAGTCGTTGATTTGCAAAGGGCATGATCTCGATTTGGGGAATGCCGCTGACTTAAGACCACTTTCGGATGCACCAGGCAAAGAAAGGCAC
>JAHIZV010000207.1 GCA_018814445.1 Verrucomicrobiota bacterium
CTACTATCTCAATGTTCGAAGTGGGAAACCTCAGTTCTACTGGTATGGATTAAGCGTCGAAGGCTACCATACCGCCTCAGATCCGCTGCCTACCCTTTCCTGGTCCCATGTTGCGGCGACCTATGACGGGACAAATGTGTTGATCTATATCGACGGATCTCTGGACTCAACACATGCAACAACCGGTGACGGAAACGTGACAGGGAATCCGGTCGGTCTTGGATATGCTGCTGAGGGTGACCGCTATCTGAATGGGATGCTTGATGACGCACGCATCTACAACGTAGCTCTGACCAGCAACCAAATCTACAGCCTCTACGAACTCGGATCAGACCAAGACAGCGACGGAGTATCATTGGCAACGGAATCATTTTACTTCTCCGATCCGACCGATTCCGACACGGACGATGACGGTCTCGATGACTTTGCGGAGATCAACTATTACCTCACCGATCCAGCCGCATCGAACGAGTTCGCGAACATCTCAGGCAGTGTAACCTACAAGGGCAGCAGCACCGGTCAGACCATCGTGATTGCTTCGCCAACTCGTTTCGGCTGGTTCACCAACAACAGCGTTACACTCACCGGACCGGGGAGCTTCACTATCACCAATGCACCTGTCCGCGGCAACTACTGGATCAAGGCTTTCAGGGACACGGACAGTGACGGCGTTCGAGATGAGAACGAACCGGTTGGCTGGAACTTCACGAACTTCCCGTTTTCTTCTTCAGGTCTCTCTGATGTCAGCGTCCATGTGGAGAAGCTGCGCGGCTTCAGAGTGGATTTTGCGTACTACTGGACCTATGGGGCTCAGGGCGCAGCAGAGATGATCGTCAGCAACGCTCTCGAATGGGGCGTGAACACCATCTACGCTCTTGCCTACAGCTGGAAGTACGGGACGTATTGGGCCGATCCATCTACAGAGCATCTTGAGCCAGAGGGTCTCATCGGGGACGATGATGCCTTGCCTAAGCTCATCAGTGTGGCTCATTCCAATGACATTCAAGTGATAGCTTGGATTCAACCTGTGAATTCCCTTGAGGAAGTATGGGTTGCAGAACCGACCTGGCGTGCCACCAAAGCAGATGGAAGTTACTACGACAGTGCGGGGGATGCGAATTCACCCCGACGATATCTTCTTTCCCCATTCAACACCAATTACCTGGCTTGGGTTGATGATCTGATAGATGAAATCCTGGACCTCGGAGTTGATGGCATCGACATCTCGGAAACCATGATCGACCCCACCGTCAGCACGAATCTGACTTACGATGCCGCGGCCACCAATTTGTTCTTCACACGCTATCCGAACGGAGAACTCGGTGGCGATGAGTGGGTGGCTCTGCGCTCTGAGATCCTTACATCCAATATCTTCGGACGTGTCGGCGAGGTGGTCCGCGCCCGTACGAACAAGGAGTATCATGTGACCTTCTCCTTGTCAGCCGAGTCAGATGGCGATCTGAGACCTGTCAGCTATCTCAGCGCAGGAACCGGGTTCGACTTCGGCCAGATCCTCGACTTGCCAGAGGCAGTGCGTCCCGATGTATTCAACGGGGAGTACATCTGGCAGAGCAAAGCGGCTAAGAACTGCGACACGAACACGTTCTCGCCTGACTGGACCGCTTACGCCGCAACGACGGCTGTAAACAGAGCTCGCGGTCGCGTGGTTGTTGTAAGCCATCCGGAGATATCTTCAGGCGAAAGCTCGGGCTGTGGTTTAAGCCCCATCAACCCGACCATGGAGCAGTTCGAAACGTCTCTTTTCCACGCGATTACAAACAGCGCCGGAGTGGACTTCTACAGCCATCATCTGGCCGTGAACACAAACGCAGGCTATGTCATCTCGAACGTCTACTTCAATACACCATGAGGATATTGCCATGAAACAGATTTATGTGTTGTCCATTCTGGCGATGCTTTTATGCGTAAGCATTGCGCGTGGGACGCTGTGGCATTTGGATGATGGGAACTCGGATTTGGTGGTAAGTGACGATACGGCGCATGGCGTCTTCGGTTGGTCTGTTGAGAATCCTTCTGTTGTTAACGGTGGCGGCGGCAATTTCTGGTACAGAGAGGGCTCAACAGGCGGGGAGAGTTACCTGGGAACCGTTGGCCCGACATCGGGAGTACAACCTTCATCTAACCTGGTAACTCTGCTCTACGACCTCGGAAACGTTGACTTGCAGGTTGACTATCAATTGCAGGGGGAAGCCACCGGTTCGATGGAGTCGCGCCTCTTCGAGGCCGTTACCATTTCCAATGCCTCGCTTTCCGCTGTTGAGTTTCATCTGTTTCAGGACTGGAGCTACAGTTTTGTAGGCTCAGACTCTGAATCCATGGAGATTCTCAATGGCAATCAGTCTCTATATCAGGAGGGGAACTACCGGGGTGTATCCGTCTACTCGCCTGATCCTGATCACTACATTGCGACAGCTGCTAATCTCGTTGTGGAATTAGCAGACGGCAACCCCACAACTTTCTCTGACCTTTCAGGCCCGGCGGGGCCTGGGTTCGTTAATTCAGGTTTCCAGTGGGACTTCACGTTGGCCGTCGGCGAGACGAGGACCTTCAACGTTGAACATCACGTGTTCATGATTCCCGAACCCTCTACATGGGCGCTCATGCTCACCGCATCGCTTCTCTTCGGGATCAAACCACTCAGACGCAAACTCCGCGCGCTCGCAAGTCATGAGTGATCCAGCCGTCAGCACGAATCTGACTTACGATGCAGCGGCCACCAATCTTTTCTTCGAACGCTATCCGAACGGTGAACTCGGCGGCGATGAATGGGTGGCTTTGCGCGCTGAGATTCTTACGTCCAAGGGCATTCGTGTCGGACCACAGGTTTCTCTAGAGTATCAACGACTTACGGCTTTCTGAACGCGGAAATCCGGCTTATGGCGCGATTTCTTGAGGCATTTTCCACTCCATACGTATAGAGTCCCCGGATGCCGCGAGCCAATAGAGATGTTCTTCCTGGGTTACACCTACCGCGTAACACATCGGTGTCATGACCGTTCGTTTCTCTTCCGCTTTGCTCGCGATCGAGACACGTATCGGAAGATGCTACGAGCTCGCTTGGCATCCTTTGATGTGTCCCTTCTGAACTACTGCAACACATCCAATCATGTGCACCTTCTCCTGCGCATGGACGAAGGAGCCGGGGATACGCTGGGCAAGTTCATGCAATCGGTCGAAGGGGCCTTCGCTCGCTATTACAATCGCAGGAAGAAGAGAAGCGGTGCCTTCTGGAGTGACCGATATCATGCGGTCATGATTGACAGTGGTGAGTCCCTCTGGCGCTGCCTACAGTATATCGACCTGAACATGGTACGCGCGGGCGTCGTGCAGCACCCCGAAGAATGGGATTGGTGCGGATACAATGAACTAGTCGGCAGGAAGCGTCGCAACCGCCTCATAGATCAGAAGCAGCTCGTGCAGGCCCTGGGTGACGGTACTGCTATCGAGCACTTCCGTACCGGCTACCAGGATATGATCCGGACCAAAGTGGAGCTCGCTGAACTGCAGAGAGAAGCATACTGGACCGAAGCCCTGGCAGTCGGGAGTACAGATTTCACCCGGGAAGTGGGCAAACAGATCCCCAATCGCATGAACGTTTCCGTTGAAGAAGCTTCAGATAGGGCGACTTGGATCGTCAAAGAAGAGCAGAGCGTATACGGCGGATTTGATAGCAAAAATCGCCCCATACGCCACAATACAGGCATCCGCAGATTCGTAAACCGTTGATACTCTAGAGAAACCTGTGGTCCGACACGAATGGAATCGAATGCTTCTTCGGTGTCTCCACGTACTCACCAGACGCAGATCACTTCACGATTACAACCGAATCCATATTCCCGGAGTTGGGCGACAGTAATCCGACTACATTTCCTGACATTTCGGGTCCTGTTGGTCCCGCAGGAGTTATCTATTCCGGCCTTCAATGGGACTTCACCCTTGCTGTCGGCGAGACGCGAACCTTCAACGTCGAACATCACGTGTTCGGTAGTGTCCGAAAAGTTCTGCAAAAAGGAGAGGTCATGATATTCCTTTGTTAAGCAAAACAACCGGTTCAGAAGAACCAGAAAGGAAATACCATGA
>JAHIZV010000208.1 GCA_018814445.1 Verrucomicrobiota bacterium
AGTACCATGCGCCGACGAGATGGTGAGGGTTACAAGGTCTGTGGAGAGATTGATCGACCCCGGCGACGCGTTCCCTGAGAACCAGCTGTAAGGGTCGTCACCCCAGCGGGGCGGTACCAGGCGGCTGAGTGAAGGGCCGTGGCCATCGGGGGCCGTCGGCCAAGGGGCGATCTCATCGTACTCGACCTCGTCTTCCAGAAGCAGGGGAATGAACGTGGGTTCTTCAGCCGGGGGGTCGTCCGGTCGGAACAACCTAACCCTTTCCCCCGCGTTGTTGAGCTGTCCGTCAAATCCGCCGACGAGAAGGACGTTGGCGCCGATCGAGTAGGTCGATCTGAAGTCGCTCAGGCGCGCGGCATTGGCGGGGAGAGTGGGGTCGAAGGTGATGACTACGATAAGTCCGGTTGGACCAATCATGGTATTCGTAAACGTGTAATCCACGCCGTCACTCAACTGCCAGTTGTTCAGGTTTGTTGAGGTGAGCCCCGGATTGTAAATCTCGATATACTCATGGTCGGCATTTCCTGACGAGGGGTTGTACATGACCTCCGTAATCAGTAGCGGTCCGATCCTGGGTCCGCTGTTCGAACTGCTCAACGTACGGGAGATCATGGGGTAGGGCGTGCCGATTCCGTTGGGCCATCGTCCGAAGGACTCGCCGTTCCTGGCCGCACCGAATTGCGCGTGATCGACAAATCGCACAAGGTTACTCTCGGCGTTCGCCTCCATCAGCCAGACATCGTCTCCGTGAGCCCCGCTGAAGGCAAAGTCGTTTGAGTCGACTCCCATGGATGTGTTGAAGTGGTTGGTTTCGTCAAAGACGCGGTATGCCTTGCCGGCGATAACAGTACTCGGCGGAATCCGGTACTTCCTGTAACGCGCGCTGTCATCGCTTAAGAACCAGCCCCCGATATCGATGGCGGACTCTGTGGTGTTAAAGAGCTCGACCGCATCGACAAGGGGTGGGTCGGTGTGAGTCAGAATCTCGTTCACGACAATGCGGTTGTCCGGACCTAGGCCCGCATAGCCGGGGGTTCCGCCGTATTCCGAACTCGACCGCCAATTGTCCGCGTCCGAGTAATCGCCCCGCGTATCAATCACTTCCAGCGCACTTCCGTTTCCATCCGACCGTCCGGGCCACGCGCCGGAGTCCGAGTACTCGAAGGCGACCAATTCCCGGCCCTGCGGATCGAGCAAACGGAGGGTCTCGCCGCTGTCGCTGAACTTGCCGCCATACTCGCCGACGACCGGATTTGTCGTGCCGTACCTCGCCTCAAAAGCGTCATCGTCTCTTACAACAAGCACGAACGCGCCGGGAGCTAGACTGTTTGTCGGGAAGATGAAGGAGACAGCGTCGGCAAGCTCGAAGCCGGCCAGTTGAAGTGCCGAACTTCCCGTGTTTCGAAGCTCGATGAACTCGTAGTCGTCCTCGTCGGTACTCACACCCAGCTCCGAGCCTTCAGGATCGTGTGGATGGTAGTTCAGTTCCGTGATCACGAGATTCAGGGATGGACTGTCAATCTGCAGTGAGTACGCGTAAGTGGGCCCTCCGAAAGGCTCGTACGTTGTCGCCCCCGTATCATCCGATGCGGCAAGAAAGTAGGTAAGGGAGCCGTTGGTAGTGAAGGCCGGGAGGGACGTGCCGTATTGACCGTCGCTATCCGCACTCAATTGAACGTTGGTATATCCTCCGCCATCGAACTCGTACCAGAAGACGACCGAGGTGACCGCAACATCATCGAACGCATCCGCCGCGATGTGAATAGGGTCGCCGATGCGGGGAAGACCGGGTTCGAAACTGAAATCAGAGATTACGGGTGCGATATTGGTGATCTCAAGCTGGGCCAGAGCATTCGTGATTCTGACTCCGAAGAAGGGGGTGAGTCCGTAATCGTCAGGTACGTGATTTTCTGGCGGCACCCAGCGTGTTCGCGGTGCATCGTAGCCGTCGTAGAAGTCAGAGTAGTTCCACTGGGGCCAAGCATAAGAGTAGTTGGTTCTGTCTGCGCTCTTCATGTTGCTGATGGAGGGGGACCCGAAAGGTAAAGGGGCTGTGAGTGTATCCCGAATCGCGTAAGCCCTCCGAACAAGATTCGATTTCGTGTAGAAAGCGTCCAGGAACTCTTTCATGTAGTAGGAGTATCTGTCTTTCAGCCCGGGCACGGAGAAGGTCCGACTGATGAGTGGATTCACCGACTGGCTGTTGTTCCCGAAGTTGTAGATGTTCTTCGTGCCCCAATCGTCCCCGATCCAGTCGATGCCGAACGTGTTGTCGAAGTCATACGGGATCATTGTCCACCGATCGCGCGTGGGATTGTCAAACAGGTAGTAGTTGTTGTGAAGCTGCCAGTGATCATCCCAGTTTCCTGTCAGCACGTCGACGGCCATCCGTTTGAGGAATGCGTCTACCTCGAATCTGCTCATGATGGCATTCGGAAAGTCGTTGGATGAGGTGTTGTTGATGAGATCGATGAAGTCAGCGAGATCGTCGTAGGTGCTGTCTGCACCGCCCGGGTACTTGAGGGCATAGGTGGTCCCATTGCCTATGTATGAACTTCCATCCGGTCCGCGATAGGTCAGATCTGCCGGCCACTGGTTATAGAGGCATTTGTAGAGATTAGCCGCGCTGGTCCCGTAGCGCTGCTCCATGAGGACGTCATCGACGGGTTGCGTATTGTTGTGAAGGGAGTCGAACCATACTGCATGGTTCCCGTTGGTGAAGTGGACGACGAGGGCTGTGTGATTTGCGTAGGAGCCCGGAAGGCCCGCAGCGAGCACAACGTCGTTAACCAGTTTTGACCGCGCCATAGTTGGGTCATTAACCTCTGCATTCAGGTTAAGTTTCTCCATGTCAAAAAGGTCCTGTCCCGGCACGAGGGAATTGAAGGAGACCTGGAAAGAACGGGGCAGTTGGTCGTAGCTGGTATTCCCGCGCCTGCGCATGGTCACATTGGTGAGTGTGACATCTACATCACCGTGCCGGAACCTGAACACCATGCTCTCTTCTGATGACCCGTATTTCAGGTCATTCCAGTCTTCCTGACGAATGAAGATGTCGATGCGCGCAACGGATTGATCGCAGTAGATAGGATGCGGCGCGGGCCAAACGGTGTTCGCGTCGCCGGGAGTGCGTTCGATGAGATAACCCGTCGCGCCGGGACGAAGGTTCGGAGCCGTGCCATGGGTCTGCAGGCCATAGGACACGTCTCCGAATTGCCTGGGTGGAGAGTAGGAAGAGACGACGTTTGTTCCGTCCGGAGCAACGAGGGCGAGAAACTCGCCGCCGGCATCCAGGTTGAAGCTCGTATGCAGTTCCTGTCCGGGGGTCGTTCGGTCTTTGCCTGATGCGAAGACCATGCAGAATCCGTCGGCGGCGACATTGGTGCTGGGGAAAGTCCACTTGGTGAGATCGTCTGCTGAGTCCGTCAGGTGCCATCCGGCAAGATCGACGGGGGAGGCTGACGTGTTGTGAATCTCAATCCAGTCGCTGTAATCCGCGTCCTCATCCTGGAGAACCGACTCGTTGTCGGCCATGAACTCGCTGATGATAAGTTGTCCGAATGAAGAGACTGAAAAGCACGCGATGAACACGCATGCCAACGGAAATCTAATCGTCACAACCCTTTTCATCCCGATGTGCCTGAAGGTCTGATATGCCCCTGGAAAGCCGAAGGTATCTGTCTTATACCCGAGACACGCGAAAAATGGCAGGAAAAAACGTTTCAACTCGTTGGAATAGCAGAAGTCCGCCCATAAAATGCGCGAAAGAACACGAAAGTCCGGAAGGCGAGGAGGAAAAGGCATGGATAATGAGGAATAAGGGACCTTAATCCTTCTCTTTTTGGTGTTGATTGGTGTTAATCCTGACGCGGCGCAGCTCTCAGAGCGAAGACGGTTCGCGGTTCTCTTTTGACATGATCGATTTCATACAGCTCAGCAAAGGCTTCGGCACGCAGGCGGTGCTGGAGAATGTCTCGTTCCGGATCAATTCCGGCGAGCATGTCGGCGTTGTCGGCCCGAACGGTGCGGGAAAGAGTACCGTGTTTGGACTGATCAGCGGTGAGCTTTCTCCCGATAAAGGGGATGTTGCTCTTCCGAAGAACGTCCGCCTCGGCTATTTGCACCAGCAGTTGCGCACATACGCTAATGAAGACTCGCTTATCGACTATGCCACGGATTCCATCCCCGCGCTGAATACGATCCATACGGAAATCCACGCTCTGGAGAGACAGGTCGAAGGTGCCGAGGGGCAGGTGAGGAAGCAGATGCTGGCCCGTCTCGGCGATCTTCAGCACGAGTATGAAGACCTTGGCGGTTATGAAATGCGTGTTCGCGCTGAAGCCGCGCTCAGCGGCCTCGGCTTCAAGGAATGTGAGTTCAATAATCCGTTTGTCAGCTTCAGCGGAGGATGGCAGATGCGCGCGGAGCTGGTTCGCACGCTTATCGCGCGCCCCGACATCCTCCTGCTGGACGAGCCCTCCAACTACCTGGACCTGCCCGCGGTCGAATGGCTCCAGCGTTTCCTTCGCGGATTCGCCGGAACGATGCTGTTGATCTCGCATGACAGGTATCTGCTTGAGACCCTCACCGATCGCACGCTCGAGATCAGCGGCGGCGCCGCAGTGAAATACGCGGGAGGTTACTCCTACTATCTCCGCGAACGGGAACAACGCCATCAGCAGCAGCTCGCCGCATGGCGCAACTATACGGAGAAAAGGGAACAGCTCGAGAGCTTCATCAATCGCTTCCGGGCCAAGGCAACCAAGGCCGCGCAGGTGCAGAGCCGGATCAAGATGCTCGAAAAGCTCGAAGCGGTCCGCATGCCGCCGAAACCGCCCGACCTGTCTCATCTGCGCATGGCTCCACCGCCGCATTGCGGCGCGCACATCATGAAACTCGAACACGTCGGCTTCTCATACGATGGCGACCGCTGGATTTTCCGCAACATCGATCTTGAGATTCAGAATGGACAGAAGATCGCCATTGTCGGCTACAATGGCATGGGCAAGACCACCTTGCTGCGGGTTCTGGCCGGTACGCTTGAAGCGGGCGAGGGGACGCGCCGCGAAGGACATAAAGTTGTTCTCGGGTATCAGTCGCAGGACTTCGCCGAGACCATGCCGCCTGACAAGACCGTTCTCAGCATCGTGCGCAGTGCGAATCCGTCCGTCCCAGAGCGGGAGTTGCGTGGACTGCTCGGTTCCTTCGGTTTCAGTGGCGATGCCGTCAGCAAGCCGTGCTCGGTGTTGAGTGGAGGGGAGAAGATTCGTTTAGCCTTTGCCCGCATCTTCATCAACCCGCCCAACTTTCTCCTGCTCGACGAGCCGACCACCCATCTGGACATTCACGGACGCGAGGCGCTCGAGAAAGCGATCCGCGAATACCCGGGAACCGTCTGCCTCGTAAGCCACGACGTAGCCTTCGTACGCGGAGCGGCAAACCGGATCGTCGCAATCTCAGACGGTCAGATCAGAAGTTATCCGGGAGGGTATGAGTACTACCTGGAGAAGAGTGCCGAGCGGTGCGCTCAGCATACAGCGCCAATCAGGAGAGAAGGGACTCAAGGGACCAAAGCGACCAAAGGGACGAGTGTGAACAGCAAAGAACTTCGCAAAGCAAAAGCGCAGGAGCGCGAGGCGCAGAAAGTTCTAAGGAAGATGGAAGCTCAGATGGAAGACCTCCACGCGGACCAGCGTACTCTGCATAAACAGTTAAGCTCAGGCGACCCCTCCCTAGACTACGCCGCCCTCAACATCCAACTCGCCGAGATCACAAAGAAGCTGACGGCACTTGAAGCCCGCTGGCTGGAAGAGGCCGACCGGCTTGATGCTTGACCAGCCTCAAGCTGCGATCAGATCGCCCACGAAAAGCAGGAAAATGCGCGAAAGAGGAGGGCAGTCGGAGTTCTGATGGCGTGGTGTAGCACTTCACGGAAGCCTTCGGCGTCAATACGACGCGCAGCGTCCTTCGGAGTGTCGCGTGACCGCGTCGAGGCGCGGAACGCGACACGCACGCGGCGGTACTTCGAGTACCGCTTTGGGAGGCGAAGTTCTACTTCGCGGGGGGGGCGGGTTAGGGCAATCATCTTCTCCGCCATGCCATAGACTAGGTATGACGCATGATCTATGTACGACCACAAACTGAGAACAAGCTCCCGATCCGTTGACTTCATCTCGATATTCCCGCTGGGGTCAGCTTCATGATGGTGTCGACAGCACTGGTATCGGCTGGGGCGAGGTGGTTGGTTCTGATCTTCTCGATGTTCAGGTAGCCCGTAGGGTTGTCCATCCAGTCTTCCCCGCTTTTCTCGTAAAGGTATAGCCGTCCACCATCTGTTACGAGGATTCTCCTGCATTTGCTCAGTTTCAGCTTCTCGACGTATGTTCTGGCCTGTTCTGCGGCATGTTGGAGACCGTAGCCGAGTCCTTTTGCTTCGCAGACAAGAACGCATGCATTCTTGGTTGTCGGTGTACTGCTGAATGCGGCCAAGTCGATGCGATTCCATTCCACGGCCAGAAGTTGCTCGGACCAGCCAAGTGATAGGAGCAAAGGAAGGATCATGTGGGCAACAACTTCATGCTCCGTCGGTCGTCCGCTTTCTCTGTCCATCTCGTAGTACCACTTCAGCATCCGGCGTTGGCGGGTTATGGAATGAATCACTTTGTCGACCAAGTCATTTGCCAAGCCTTCACGAAAAAGTGTAGCGCCCACTTCTTCGAGAGACAGGGGTGGTGGAGGCGCACTCGGCAGTTTCTTCAAAGGGCGAGTTTTGCACTGTTTGAACAGCTTCCTAATAGGCCCCAGCACCTTCTCGTCGTTGACACCTGTGAACATCGGGATCTGTTTGCGGTCGTGAAATAGCCCCTTCTTCACCTGAATCTTCTTCAGTTCCTTGCTCAGTGCGCGTTGCCAGATGACTCGGCGCGTGTGTTGCAGATTCCACCCATAAATATCATCCAAAGCAGAATCCCATCTGTAACCGTCATCGGGGACAAGGCCAATGGCCTCGACATGATACCCAAAACGCAGAAGCACGAAATCGCCAGGTTGAACCGAGTGACAGAATCGGCGGATAGCGCCGATCCGCTGTCCTGTATGTTCTCCATCCTTGACTGACTGCCTATAGCGCTCAGGGACCTCCAGATAACTGCCATAATCGCCGGGTCCTAGAAACATCACGTCATGATTCAGGAACAGGTCAACATAGTTCCGTCCCGTCTCGCCCGCGGCTATCTGCCAGATGTTCTGCATCATGCTCAGTCCTTCTGTGGTCGATCTACTTGCAGGCAAACTGCGCCCCAAAAAGGTCAATGGCATCCAGTAGCTCATACACATCTGTATACGGATTCCATTGATGAGGCTGTGTCCATGATGGATTGGCTCCATTCTTGGTTCGCTTGTTCAGCGACCTTGCATTTTGCCGGGCAGCGCGAATTTCGCTGTCCGAGAAAATGCGTTTTGCTCCCTTGTCGTAACGTTTGATGTGCGCCGTTAATTTACTGCGTTTTCGCAGATCAGAGTAGGAGGAGTATGCAGCCACGGTCTTCTGAAAATGAAGCAGTATCCAGACTTCGAAACAGACATTTGAATGTGCAATTTGGATACCGTTGGCAACCGCTTTGGCGCGAGCCTCGTTGTGCTGCGCATCCGAGTATTTGTGAGCGCCCTCCCTGTCAAATACTACCCAAAACAGATCGCCGGGCGGACTGTGCTTTTTTGTGGCTATCGCGATCTCAACCAGTTGTATAGGGGTGTTTTTGTCGGTCTTCTGGACTAGTAACAGCCGTGTGCCGGGAAAGTACGTCCCGATATAACCCTTGAAGTAGTTTGGCTCGGTCTTCTCGCCCTCGCAGAAAATATGCAGAAGAGGTTTGAGTTTCTCTGGTTTTGATCCCCGTTTTCTAGGCATCCGAGACCTCGGGGCGTTTCAGCAAGTCAACGATACGTCGATAATCGATTTTGGGAACAGCGCCAAAACGCCCTTCGGCATACCAGCGGTTGAACGGACTCTGCGGTTTCACCTTCTTCTTGTCGAAATCCTCCAGCGAAAAGAGCCGGGTGGCGCCATTTCCCTTCTCAGTCAGCCATATCTGGTCCCGACGAAAATGCTCAGAAGACATCAGGTTCACGTTGTGTGTGGAGAAGATCAGTTGTGCGTTTCCGCGATTGACTTCCGGATCGTTAAACAGCTTGATGATCAGTTCCGCCATGAACGGATGCATGCTGTTGTCAAGTTCATCAACGATTAAGACGCCTCCGTCGTCAAGAGCATCGATAACCAACGGCGCAAGGTGAAACAGTTTTCTTGTTCCGGCCGATTCCATCTGCAAATCGAACCATTCCACCGCACTTGTGTCAGTGGGGTGGGCAAACAAGAAGGACCTCCTCATGTCGCGCAGGATCGATTCCTTCATGGGCTTCGGCAGTCCGTCTGGCAGTTTCATCTTGTCCGGGTCGACATCATGCTCCTGAACCAGAACGCCGCTGACCCCTGTGTCCACAAAATTCAAGAGCGCGGAAACCTTATTCAGAACTTCTTTGTTTTCCACCCATTCATCAAACATGACTTGTTCATTCAGCCCTAAACGCAACATATCATTTCGGAAGAAATTATACACCTTGCGGATCATCTCCGGCGCGTCTGCGCTGTCTCCGGCTTTCGAGAGGTAGGCATTGTTGTCGAAAAACGGAATTCGCTTCTTCCCCCCCGTGAAAAGCGTTCCGAATCTGATCGTTTCCCAATTGTCATCTTCTTTACGGTCAAAAATCAGTGCGGCTTTGGCGGAAGGATAGAAGCTGAGATGCTCTTCCACAATGCGCTCGCTGTTGAACGCAATCTTATAGAGGTAGCGCGTGCGATCTGGCGTGAAGAACTCCACTTCAAAACGAACAGGTTCTTTCTTCATTCGCGCGGACAACCGGAAAGGCTCGTAGCAATCAATCGGTTGCCCGTCTTTCCATCGCTCGGAAACGCGAATCAGATACTGCAGTGCCTCGAAAGCCAGTAACAGGTTCGACTTTCCCGATGCATTTGCGCCATAGATGCCCACGCTCTTCAGCACGCCGTACCGTCCTTCGTCGGGATACGCGATATTTTCCAGCAGATGAGTTCCTGGATTCTCAGCGTACAGACTGAACGTCTGTTCGTCTCGAATGGATCGGAAATTGGAGATGGTGAAGTCAATAATCATAGGACAGGCTTTCGTTATTATTGCCAAATACGATCAATAATGGGGAACAATGACGGCAATAACGGGTTTAGTCCAGTCAAATATGGGGTCTATGTACTGCCGTGGAGATAGCCTGTCCTAGCCAAAAAGCTCCCCAGTCACCGATTCCAGGCGCTGAATATCAGAGAAGACGATGCCGGGCTTGTGTGCTTTGAAATTGCCGTAGACATCTTCCCGATCAATAACTCCAATCATTCTGACTTTTGGGAAAATATGGCCGTCCTGCCGTGAGATGATCTTCTGCTTGAATGAAGCGATAGGCTTCCCTTCGCGGGGCTTACAGAAAAGGACATGCTCCTGATAGCGGAATCCCAGTGTGTTTGTGCTTTCGGTCACACGTGTTATTTCGCCATCCAGCTCTACAGACATACCATGCTCAAATTCTGGAAAGAGAATGTCCTGATCTTCATCCTTTTCTCGATAGAAGATTGATCTTTCTTCCGGAAATACCCGAACCGGATCGATCACCTCGTTGCTCTCAAAGGACCCGATTTCTAGCTCCCGTCCCTCCTCGATAATACGCGTACATCTGCCAAACAGAGCTGCCGGGCAATTGGTGTACATATCTAGATAATCCTGTGGAACAACAAGAGGTGCTTCATTGCTGTCGTACACAACAACATGGTCCATATCTTGAATCTTCGCATTTCGTATTCTGTCCTTTTCTCCAACCCCACCAACATGCTTGGAGATTCTCACAATCCATTTCAGGGAAACCAATGCCGCCTTCAATACTCGGTTAAGGTCTTTGACTGTACCCGTCTCAAACAAACCGTCCTGCCCAGCCTTTTCCGCCGTCGCCTTCAAATAGTACCCGGCAAAGACAGCCATTCCTGCTGGAATCATAATCTCCCAACATCCCCTTTCAATGCGAACTGGAAGATTCAGATCCTCATCCTGCCAGGATGGTTTCTCCTGCTTGATGAAATAGCGATAAACTTCGTCAAACCCGAGAAGCGCCTCTGCCGACAGCCGGGCGTCCATGATGCCCTCTTCAACGGCATCGCCATCGTATTTCAGATATCCAAGGTAGCCTTCTTCGATAATCATTCCGTACCCTCCAAGACCGAATCACCGCGGGTCTTCATACCTTGTCTGCTTCCTTGACTACCGCAAACAGATCTGGGCTGGCGGAGGCTAGGTGATCCAGTTGATTGCGGATGGGGTGTTTGGGGGCGTTGGTCATACTGCTTTCGCCCTATCTTCTTCCATTGCCAACTCCGTGAACCAGTCCTGTACTTCCTGCAAAGAATCGGTTTTGAAGATTCCAACATCTTGCGATGGCATGCCGTAAATAGAAGCATTCCTCTTCCATTCAAATGTTCGACGGGGCCATCTTGCAATAGATGAATCGAAAAAGCAGCTTACGGGCATCATATGATCGTAGGGGATAAAATCTCTCCAGTTCTCAGACAGTGCAGAGGAAGAAGCTATATCAATTAGTTCAACGTGACATGATCCTCTCGACTCTTCTTCACCCCAAGCATCCAGCAATATTTCACGGGCTTTGTAATCCGTTGCAGGAGCTGAGTACCCAAAGATCGTAAGGTGAAAGGAACGCTCTATAGCTTTCTGGATAAACTCCCAGTCTCGCTTAATGAACGAATTCCGCGTGTAATCCTTGTCCGCTTCTGGATAAAGCAGCCGACCCGTAACCAATCTGCTTTTGCAGAGAGGACAGACCTGTCCTTCTGATCCGAGTATGTCATGGGTTTCACATGTTGAGAAAGACACACACCCGTGTAGAAACCGCAAATCCGGGAGACTGCAAATTCCTCTGTTCCGCTCATGTGCCTGTAGCAGAAGCGGATCCCAGTTAAAGGTTCCAATTACATCGGTCTTCCGAAGACCAAGAACCAGATAGTCGTATATCGTTGGGCAATCTGGCAGTTCCATTTCTTTGAAATAGCTCTTCAGCCGTTTCTCGATAAGTTCTAATTCCGGCAAAAAGGCAGGTTTGGACTTTATCCATGAATATTGAGATTCAAAGTCACCGGAAGGTACCTCGGTTTCTGATACAAGCTGACTCCAAGTTTCCCCCAGCAACTCAGGCAGGTCATCTAGGAGCGGCAGTTGTTTCCCGTTCTTATCTCCATGTGGGAATGCAGCTCTGCTGGCTCCAGCACCCAGAAGAACAACGTGCGGGGGGGGATTCGGGGCTGGCTTCTCTCTCACAGACAGTTCGTTCACACCTTCCCTTCTTTCATAATCACGCCGAAGAGGTCCGGGCTGACGGTCGTTAGGCGGTCGAGGGCTTGGCGGATGGGGTGTTTGGGGGCGTTGGCGGTGAGATAGAAGGCTTCTACTTGCAGCCATTTTTCCCTGTCGTCGGCATCGGGAGCGAAGGGGGTGATGAGGGTGCGGACCTCGTCGAGGATGGAGAGTTTCTTCTCTGCCATATGGCCGGCGTAGTAGAGTTCCATTACGCAGGTGTCGATGACTTCTTCCAAGAAACGGGCGATGACGCTGGGGGGCGGGGCGTCGGTAGAGAGTGGCGTGTTGGTTGCTTTGGCGAACTGGACGTAATCGACCAGTGCGGCGAAGAGTTCGCATTCATCGCCCTGCGGTTTTCGGATTGGGATCTTCTCAACAAAGATCTTCCTGACCTCATAAGTGTCGCCCATGAGAGCCGGGAAATTGTCGCGAAAGCAGCAGCGGAATACAGAGGAGTTCAAGGCGGCTACAAGATAAGGAAGAACTGGCGCATCACTCGTCAGTATGAATGCCTTGTCGTTGGTGAAGAAGCCATGCATGTCATCATAGAAGAACGGCATGGCTTTTGTCATGTTTGGATAGATTATCTTCGGCCCAGTGAAGTCATTGATGTACGCACAGTTGCGAAGGTTGCTCCAGTGGTCGCCCTTATCCTGCCGCTTCTTGAGCGCGGCTTCGTATTGTTTGAGGTGTTCGTATACGACCGGGTAATCTTGGATCGCGTTGATGGGCGCGATGCGACCCTGCCCCTTTACCCCGTTGTGCGTGTTAATCATCCAAGTTCCATCCCAGCGACTCGTATAGCGTTCGATGTAGCGGCCACGCAGGAGGGGGACTATGATTTCGGTGGCGTGGGGTTCGCGGGCGACGATGGCATCGCGTTCCGTGGTCGTGAGGTAGAAGGCTTCGTTGAGACCCGTCTTGACGCCGTAGTTGATGGTGATATCCCATCGCTCCAGAGGGATGCCTTGGGCGGCGACGGCCTGCTTGATGCGTGTACGTTCAGGGGAGAGGATCACCCACGGGTTGGCGTCGAGTTCGGTGAGTTCAACGTTGTGGTCTTCGAAATAGCCGCCCGGATCGGCCATGGCGGCGCGGTCATCGGAGACGTAGCAGCCGCGGACGGAGGCTTTCGGGTCGTTCTCACGCTGGAGATGGGTGATGCAGGTGTACGTCGTAGCGGCACCGAAGTTCTGTGCCATGCCGAAATCCAGAACGCTGCGAGTGGCTACGTTCTGACAAAGGAATTCCCGCAGCTTGTCGCCATAACCAACCCGCATCCACTTGTTTGAGGTGATGTAGCAGAGCGAGCCACCAGGGCGGAGCAGTTCGGTCCCACGTTCGTAAAAGAGGCAGTAGATATCGGCGGTGGCGGCGTAGGTGGCATAGCCCTGGGCGACCCAATCGGCCTTTTCCTGAGGGCTGTATTTCTGTATCTGTTTGTAGGGCGGATTGCCGATCACGATATCGAAACCGGCGCCGATTTCGGGGAAGAAGTGCGGTGGGTCGAAGAATTCGACGTGTCCGTCGCGGTACGCGAAGATGTTGAGATAGCTGCGCCAGACGTCAATGTCGCGTTCGATCCGGGCGATATGTACTTCGAGGCGCTTGATGGCTGATTTCTGCCCCCGGATGGCTTGGACCCCTGTAGACTTCCGGTTACCGGCGGCCTGAAGCTCGGCACGTCTGTCGGCCAGGCTGCTTTCCTTTTCCGCATCCTTGATTCGCCGTTCGACCAGTCTCTCAAGTTGCGTCCGCAGGTCCTTCTTGCCGGCGGGGTCGCGGATATAGAAGTACTCCTTGGCAACAGCGGCAAACTCTTGAAAGAAGGGGTCTTCGAACTTGAGAAGATCGCCGCCGCGAACAATGTTGCTGGGAGGGTGAATGAGGGTGTTGGCCGGAACGAACTTGAAGTCGAGATTGGGCAGCGCTGGTACGCCCATATTGTCGGCGTCCGGGTCGACATCGAAATCGACAAGGAGAGCAACGAAGCAGCGAAGCTTGGCGATCTGGACCGCGATGGGCTGAATGTCGACGCCGTAGATACAGTTCTGGATGAGGCCGAGCTTCCAGTTGTGGTCGGCGGTGCTTCGGGCGAGTAG
>JAHIZV010000209.1 GCA_018814445.1 Verrucomicrobiota bacterium
ATCGAGACAGCCTCTGACTCTCGCGCTGCGTCTCCACTTGCGAGTGCCTCGTCAAAAAATCGAGCTTTGTCGAGCACATCAAACCAGCCAGGCGGTACTGTGATCACGCCACGTATATGATTCCAGAGCCTGTCTGAGGCGTGAAACACTCCCTGAAGAACCACCCATTCTTCTTGTAGGGGATCAGGCAGGGAGGACAACCACTGGAAAACGAACGCTTTGATATGAAAACGAACACCGTCGGTGGTGAGTATGATCTCAAGTTCATTCAGATATCGACGAAGATCTTTCGCACGAAGAAAAGCGAGCACCTGACGCACTTGAGCACGACGGAAAAGATGTTGCTCATCCCCTAGAAGTAGATCGACGAGACGTCCGCCTTTGCACGCAAAACGCCGGGCGAAGGCATAGTCGAAAAACGAATCATGGAAGAAACGGTATTTGTCATCGGAAAGAATGATAACATGCTCCGAAGCCATTGAGGTTGCGTCATCAGAAAAGTCATCAAGGACATACGTCGGTGCTGAGAGTAGCTGGTTTTCGCTTAGCCAATTTGCAAGTTGATCAATCACCTTTGTCCACTCTGCCTTGCGCCCCAATCTTTTGGAGGTCCGACGTTCGCCTTCAGTCCAGAAACTATCGAATAACTCGTCGCTGTTATGGACGTGGGTACGATCTTCGTGAGATAACTTGAGGAACATTGAAAGATGCAAAGGGAGGGTAAGGACGTTCTTCTTAAGCGCGGGTTGCACTATGGCCGGATCAACTGCAGCATCCTTCAATGCGGCGTCTACCTGTTCTATTGAGAACGGTCTGAGTTTCACGCGCACGTAGCCGGCTGACTCAGTAGTCATCTTTCGCATCCGGTGATCGTGTTTCAAGTCGAACTCACGGCAACCTACGATCAGCGACATGTTTGGAAACCGCTCCGCCTCTCGGCTGAGTTCCTCAAAAAGTGACCACAGTTCCGTTCGACGGCCAGATGCCAAACTCACAGCGTCAAGCTGATCAACGACCAGTACGGATGCTGCGCCATTGGCAACACCTGCAAGCACCAGAACCGGCGATTCTGGAAGGAATAGCTTGCGGCCCAACTCCCTGGTGCTGAGAATCCCTTCGGGGAACTGGTCAAAACGAACTACCAGCACTGGTCCGCCAGATCTTCTCATCTGCTCAACCACATCCACCAGGGTAGTACTCTTGCCGCCTCCGGCACCACCTACCACCAACACTTTTTTCGCTATCGGTCTGCCGTTGGCCTTGAGGATAGAATCTACCCCGTTCAGAGGTATGAATTTATCATTGATCATGGCTGATCGAACGGGCTCTGAGTATCCTTCACAAATCTCTTCTACTCGGTCGCGGACTCCTTCGTCGATAACCCACTCACGTAGACGAAACCCATGCTCACCCAATATGCTGAGCACGACTTTCCGGTCGAGAGCCTGGTGAATATTGTCGAGAAGCAAATCCCCAAGATGGAGACGTACCGCATCTACGTCCAGAATCCTTCCATCCTCAGCGTAGAACAGCTTTCGGATCGCAAACCCGACGCGATCACGGAGTTGAGCCTTGTCAATTGCGTGCGTTCGCACCCGCTGTAAAAAGTCGACTGCCTGTTCCTTATCGTCATGACAAAGCAGCAGCACATGTTTACTGAATGCGGCCTCGAGGTCCACTGACTTGGCAAGACGTTGTTTGAGGATCTCAGGGTTCACTGCGTATTCGCAAAGCTCTGTTAGAGTACTGGCACCCAGAGTAGAGGCAAATACACTTCGATGAGTCGCATTCTGTTTCACATGTTCCAGCAAATCGCCAAGGATCGTTCTACCGTGATCATCTTTAGATGCGAGCAGGGCTATGGTCCAACCGGCGGCCTTTGTCGTCTGCCGTTTGACTGACCAGTATTCAGTTGTACCGTCGGCTTTGGCGACTTTGAACTCGATTCCTCGTGACTCATCGGGGTCTAACGGCTCCAAGGTCAATCGGAGAGCTGAACCGTCGACGATTTGAAGGATCTGATCGATCGCCCAAAGTGCCTCATATCGGTTACCGAGCTTATCTGACGCCCCACCGCTGACTGGCATGAGCACTACTCTACGTATTGAAGGTAAAAGATGTCAAATGCCTAACCAGTTCGAAAGCATCCTCACTATTTTCGAGTCTTCAGAGCAGGTCGACCGTGAGTCCTTCAAGACCGCAACGGTAGGTCAGCCAGGAGTCCACAGATCGGAAAAAGTCAAGGCTGTTTCCGGCACCGTCGCTTGACAGGGGACGCGGCGATCATGCTCGTATCATGGATCGGGATAGAAGCGATGATGCCCAAGCGTGGCATCTCCACGAAAGGTATCAAGGCGACTGCGCCAACACCTGGCCGCTCCACGAGAAGTATCAAAGCGATTATGCCTGCACGCGGCCGCCCCAGCACAAAGGTCAAAACGATTATACCAGCCCCCGGCCGCCCCAGGCACAAGGGTCAAAGCGATTATGACCAGCCGTGTCCGTGCCATGCACAAGATAGAACCGATCAGGCCCAAGCGTGGCCGCCTCACACCAAAAGCTGGAATCGATTATGCCGAAGCATGGCCGAGCCATGGACCGGGATAGAAGCGTCTATCCCCAAGCGTCAGCGCGCCATACCAATGACAGAAGCGTTTATGTCCACAGGTGCCGGAGGCACGTTTCAGGTGGGAGGCGATCCACCGGGCGGCGACCCGGAGGGCGGTCCGCCGGAGCCGGAAGTCGTGGATGAGGCGGCGAGCTGATCGAAGTAGCCGAAGACCAGTGCATCGATGTTTGCAGGCAGGGCGGGGTCAAACTTCCGCTCATCTTGAAGCGATTCCCTGAACCGGCCCAGTATCCCAATGGTGACGACTCGGACAATCCCGGCCCGTTCTTGAAGTTCCCGGGCCGCCTCGGCCGTGATCGAGGCACGGCGGCTGAGCAGACGATCCAGCTCCTCGCCCTGTTTGAGGAAGTCATCGACCCAATCATAGAGCGTTTGAAAGGCCGGTTCGTCATCCGACCCGCTGCGGGGTCTGGGCACGACGAGCAGACGGAGGTCTGCCTCCCGTTCCGCAATTTTCTTCCGTCGCTCGACCGCCCGGGCAGCCTCAGTGGCCGGTTTGCTGCGGAGCTCGCCACGGGAGGGGGAGAAGGTCTCTTGCACACGCTTGGCCGCTTCTTTGGAAGCCTGGTCGAAACGGGGATGGGCGATGATCGCATCGGTCTGGCAGATGATGGCCTCGCCCAGGCCGTCGTGCAGGAGATCGGTGGAACTAACCTGTTCTTTGAGGGGCGGCCCGATCAGGGCTTCGGGGAGCGCGTCGATGGCCTCTTTCTGCTGTTCGAGCAGGGGCAGGTAGAGCCCGCCGGCCCGCGTGCCCTCGATGTGGTTGCGCCGCGGCGCATGCCCTTCCTCATCGGGCTCACGCCGCAGCAGATCGTCAAGGCCCATCTTCAATCCACGGAGGGGAAGGTTTCGCATGTATACCCTTTCAGCAAGTACGAACCATCCTGCCAGAACAGGCCAAAGGGGTCAAACACTTGTCACAGGACCGACTGTTCGGCGGCGCCCCCCGACCTCTGACAATCCCCGGTCGAGTGCGCGCAAACACCGGCGCCCATCGGTCCTGTCGACTCATTTCCGCCAAAGGGCTCTCCGTATGCGTTCCGCTCGAGGCTGAAGGCCGAAGGCCGTTCGGTTAAGCCCTTCTCGCCTGGCGGCCTCTCCGGACCTAACCCCCCAGCCCCCTTCCCGACGCGGGAAGGGGGGGCCGGACGAGCCCTACGGCGGGCC
>JAHIZV010000210.1 GCA_018814445.1 Verrucomicrobiota bacterium
CTCCAGGTTGAGTTTCCTGCGGAGGTTACCCGGCGACGGGGTTCCATTTGGCTGGTTTTGAACCGTTCTTTAGTGGCTGGTTTTAAGTGACCGCTGACAAGACACCACGCATACAACCTGACCTGCATGACTTATGAGCGGAGCCCTCGTGACTCGCGAAAAGCCGACGGCTCCGCGGCGCAGTTTGATGAAATATGCGGGCTAGAGCTCTTCACATAAACTGTAGCCGTGATATCCGGAATGGAGGGACGGCTTCCACGCCGTCTGCGGCCGCGGTGCAACGCGGCCCTCCAGCAGTGTACTGTCAGAGTCCGGTCGTCAGGCGGAAGTCGATGCGAGCTTAAGCGAGCACGCTTTCTCCGATCTCGACGGCAGGAAGGCAATAGCGGCCATAGTCTGTCTCAAACCACTCTAAGGCATGGGCGGCTTCAAAAGGGAAGGCGGAGCTATATGTCCGAGTCGGGTACCCATGAGTTCCAGTGCGAGTTCCGTTCTCGTGACCTTCTTCTGAATGCGCATACGCTCGAGAATCGGGTCCATAACGGATAGAAGATTGTGGATATTGATCTTCCATTCGCTTTGCTCCCCCTGGAAGAGGACGTGAAGTTTCTTCTCGTTGTCGCCGTCCCGGACTAATATGCCGACTGCGTCGTTCAGCGCGGGATATCGGACGTTACGCAAGGTGAATCCCTGGAGGCTGGAGAGGTCGATCAAGCCGCCGGCAACAGCTGAGGCGAAGAAGGAGCCACCGTCCATTAAACGCAGTTCGGAGGAAGCGAAATGTGAACGCATCTGCAGGACGGTGAGTATCTCTCCCACACTCAGTTGCTCCAGCTCGCTCTCGGCGGCGCTCAGTGAGAGGGAAAGACAGTGGTCATAGTGTGCGAGACTGCCCTGTGAAATCAAACCGGAGGCCGTGGAGACGTCCTTTTCGCTGACGGCACACTGGAATTGAGTAAAGACATCCTCGGGGGACGATGTTGCCCCAAAGGCGGTCAGAGTCGCCATCAAGCAGATGAGCCAAACAAGACAGAAAACGGACCACCTGGCTCTGTATTCAACGGATTCCATCTGAAGTTCCTTCTATATAGACGAAAAAGTAAAACGATTTACTTTTCTTGTTGCATAACGCCTCGCATTGGTAAGTCAAGCGTTTGACTCTGTGTAATTGCGATGGTTGAAGTAATTGCAGAAGGCGGGGGAAGAAGGGAAATGCAGAGATATGTTGGGACATATGAATAGCTGGATAGTCGCCGCGATTCTGTTCTGCGGCACAACATTGCCGCCCATTTCGGCGCGCGGAGGTGTCGTTGTTGATGGCTCGGTTAGTGGCGGTGAAGGTTGGACTCTATTAACAGAAGATCCCGATGCGCGTCCCGTGTTGGGTGGAGATTCCTCCACATCGGACTTCATTGGAGAATCGGCAGCGTACACGTATGGAGACAGCAGCTCGGACACGGTTTTCACGGATAATAGAGCCGACATCATCACCGTCCTTTGGGCGGCTGATGATGATTTCTTCTATCTGGCCGTACGCGGACCAACCGTCCCGTTCAACAATTTCTCAGACGCAGGCGGAAACAACGATCAAGGTGATCTGTACGTAGCGATCGACACGTCGGGGGGATCTGCCGGAGGCAGCCGGACTGCAGCCACAGGTCACGATTCCTACGGTGCAAAGGCCGTCGATTTCCTCGGCTGGACTCCGACGCATGTGGTTGGGATTCAGTACGTGGATAATGGCGGTGGCGGAGGTGCCGTGCCTGAACCGAGCACGTTTATGCTACTCGGCGTCGGTCTCGCAATGATCAGATTCCTGCGGCGTTCTCGCAGGAGGTAGGAACTCGCACAGATCGCGGAGAAAGGCCCGTCGACAGAGGGCGCCTTTCCTCTACTCTGAACCACAGTCAAATTTCAAATCTCTTCGGCCAGAGGTCTGTCCGCCGCGCGGTCCATGGCATACTTCGGCTCAAATGAAGCCTCGGCCTCCAGTTCGTTCTCAAAGCGAAGGAGCCCGGCTGGATATCCACTGGCGTAACTCAGCAGGCGTTTACGGGCAGTTGACAGATCTTCTACAGTGCTCAGTTCGGATCTGAGCCGCCTCATCTCGGGAAATCCGGTGGTATACCATAGAAGGTGTTTGCGGGCTGTCAGGGCGGTGTGCGGCGATTCTCCATAGTGGGCCTCATGATAGTCCAGGTGGCGAAACAGAATCTCCAGCCATTCGCCCATTGATGTCCCTCGTTGACCGGTCAGTATTTCGCGGAAGATCCATGGATTTCCGAGCGCTCCCCGGCTTACCATTACAGCATCGCAAGCAGTCTTCTCATGCATTGTCCGTGCGGCTGCGGGATTCATGACGTCGCCGTTGCCGACGGTGACTATTGAAGCTTTGATACTCTTCGCTTGTTGCAGGCCGCGTTGAATGGCGGCCATATCCACAGGGACGCCGTAGTTGTCGTCACGGGTGCGGCCATGAATTGTGATCATGTCGGCGCCTGCTTGTGCAATACGGGCGGCCGCGTCCTCCACGATGATGTCATCGCGCGTGAATCCGAGGCGGATTTTGGCGGAGAGAGGAAGGCCCGTCGTTTCGCGCGCTTTCTCGACGGTGCGGGAGATGCGCTCGAGATCCTGGAGAATAGCGCTACCGCCTCCTTTCCGGACTATCTTCTTCACAGGACATCCCATATTGATATCAATCGTGTCGAAGCCTTCTCCCTCGAGAATGCGGACGGCCCCGGCGACTTCTTCCGCGTTCTTTCCTGTCACTTGTACGCCCAGAACCTCTTCGTTGTGATGCCTCGCCCAAGTCGCCCTGTTTCTCTTATAACCATGGATAACCAGATTCGCCGCGAGCATTTCGACATATGTGAGTCCGGCGCCCATCTCCTGGCAGATACGCCGAAAGGGCACATCGCTGACGCCGGCCAGCGGCGCGAGGAATACTCTATTAGAGAGTTCTAATGTGCCTGTTTCTATAGGGGTGTTCAGCATAGCGTCGCCGTTAGGCTATGTCGGCTCACGAATGTCCGCAAGTCCGAAAAATCTTTGAAACTCCGTCATTACTGCTATCATCGCCAACCCTATGAAAAAGGATGTGAACAAAGCTATCGAAGTTCTCGGGACCCGTTCCGTCGATCTGTACTCCATTGACGATCTCAAGAAGAAACTCCAGAAGGCTGCCAGAGAAAATCGCCCGCTGCGCGTGAAGTACGGTGCGGATCCGTCAGCGCCCGACATCCATCTGGGTCATGTCGTAGGGCTCAACAAACTCCGCGAGTTCCAGGATCTTGGACACACAGTTGTTTTCATTATCGGCGACTTCACCGGGATGATCGGCGATCCCTCGGGGCGCTCGAAAACGCGTCCGCAGCTCTCGCGTGAAGAGGTCGATGCGAACGCGAAGTCTTATCAGGAGCAGGTCTTCAAGATTCTTGATCCCGGCAAGACGGAAGTACGCTTCAACTCAGAGTGGTTTGCTGAAATGACTTTCGAAGAGGTCATCCGCCTTTCTGCCAAAGTGACAGTCGGCAAGATCCTTCAGCGCGACGACTTCTCGAAACGCTATTCAGCGGGGCAGGAGATCTCGCTCGTCGAGTTTCTATATCCCCTCGTTCAGGCATACGATTCGTTCATGATAGAGGCCGATGTGGAGGTCGGCGGCACTGACCAGCTCTTCAATCTTCTTCTCGGCCGTGAATTGCAGGAGAAGCTCGGTCAGGAGCCGCAGGTTGTGATGACACTTCCCTTGATCGAGGGTCTAGATGGTGTTCAGAAAATGAGCAAGAGCCTCGGGAATTACATAGGCATCACAGAACCTCCGCGGGAGATATTCGGAAAGACAATGCGCATAAATGATGACCTCATGTGGCGTTACTTCTCTCTCGTCTTGTGTATGCCTTCCGCGGAAGTGGAGGCGCTGAAAGGGGAGGTAGCCGCAGGCGAACGGAATCCCCGTGACGTCAAAGACCTGTTGGCACAGTCAATCGTCGCTAAGTTCTATGATGATTCGGCCGCACAGGATGCTTCGGCGGAATTCGCCCGCATCTTCTCACAGAAGGAGCTCCCGGACGATATTCCTGAGGTCCAACTGGCGGCGGCTGATTGTGATGGTACTGAGATAGGTGTACTGACCCTTCTCGTGAAAGCTGGTCTGGTTCCCAGCAACAGTGAGGCGCGCAGACTTGTTCTACAGGCCGGTGTGAAGATCGATGACGTGAAAGTGGAAGATCCGAAGGCGATGATCGACATCTCCTCTCCGGCAGTAGTCCGCGCGGGAAAACGCAAATTTGCCCGGATCACTCTCAGAAGCTGACACTTGCGCAATCCGTAATCCGCATTCATAATTCCGCCCTCTGAATCGCCCCGGTAGCTCAGCTGGATAGAGCAACGGACTTCTAATCCGTAGGTCGCGCGTTCGAATCGCGCCCGGGGTACCAGCTTCTTCCACCCGTCACCACCCATGGCAGATGGTTCATGGTTGATGGGTGATGTCGTATTTGGCGCGATGCGAACGCGGAGTTCGACGCGGAGGCGATGGGAATCGCCGGAGCGAGGCTGATGCGCAGCATCGGCCCCGCAGGGCAAGGTGTTCGGGAGAACACCGCAGCACCAGCTGCCGCGAGGGTAGCGGCTGCTGGATGGCGACGCGTTAAGCGCCGTCCCCGTAGGGCAAAGCCATCGGGAGATGGCTGCAGCAATCCGCCCGGGGTACCAGCTTCTTCCACCCGTCACCACCCATGGCCGATGGTTCATGGTTGATGGTTAATGTCCGTAGGGGCGCGATGCGAACGCAGAGCTTGGAAGCCGCTCAAACCGCTGGCCCGTGAGTTAGTCATCCCCGGGTGTCTGGGTTCATTCGATGGAGTGTTTTACAATACGGTTTGTTTCTCTATAATGCAGAGACATCGCATGAATGCCTCACAACAGAACGGCGGAGGGAAAGACGCAACGCAACGTGATGCTCTCTTGCGGGCAATCTTTGAGAACAGCCGCGACGGTATTCTCCTCGCCGAAGTCAAGACGATGCGGCTCAGCAATGCGAATCCAGCCATGTGCAAGATGTTGGGTTATGCCGCGGAGGACATTGAGCATCTCGAGCTATCCGACATACACCCACCTGAAGCGTTTGAGTCAATCCGTAAGGACTTCGAGCGGCAGGCACGTGGCGAGATTGAGGTCGCCCACGACATGCCGTTGATACGAAAGGATGGCACGGTTTTCTACGCCGATATCAACTCAACGCCCTTTAGTCTGGCGGGTGTCGTCTACATGCTCGGCCTGTTCAGGGACGTAACTGAGATGAAAGAGGCCAAAGCATTGCTTGAGGCGAAAGATGCGTTGCTGACGGATATGAGCCGCATGGCCAGCATCGGCGGCTGGGAGTTTGACGCTGAAACCCTCAAAGGAACCTGGACGGAGGAGGTGGCCCACATCGGGAGCTGGCATCTGGACGTTTCCAGGGATGTGCTTACATGGTCCGATGAAACACACCGCATATTCGGCGTGAAGCCCGGCACATCGCTGACTTACGAAGACTTCCTCGCTGCGATCCATCCGGAAGACCGTGCATATGTTGATGCGAAATGGAAAGCAGCTATGGAGGGGGCGCCATACGATATAGAGCATCGGATCATCGTCAACGGAGAAGTAAAATGGGTGAACGAAAGAGCTGAACTTGAGTTGAATGACAAGAAGGAACTGATTGGCGGAATAGGCACTGTGCAGGACATTACTCGGCAGAGGGAGGCGCAGGAAACACTGCTTCACACGAAGCAGTTCACCGAGGCAGCACTCGACGCCCAGATGGATACGTTCTTCCTGTTTGATCCGGCGACCGGCAAAGCCCTGCGCTGGAACCGCACATTCAGGGACGTCTCGGGGTATACGGATGCGGAGATCGACGCGATGCCAGCCCCGGATTCCTACTACAGTCCCGAGGATTTAGAAAGAGCAAGGGCAACTATTCCGGAGATTCTGAAGGCGGGGCGCGGGACCATCGAGATGGAGTTGATCTGTAAGGATGGGCGCAGGATCCCTACCGAATATAGAGTCTCGGCAGTCAACGATGACCACGTACCTCATCTCTATCGGCCGAGACGCTACAGATCGCAAACAAATGGAGAATGAGGTGGCTCGCTACCGCGAGAATCTGGAGGGGGAAGTGCGGGAGCGTACGCGGGAGCTCCAGGCACTGGTCAATGCGATGGGCGGGCGGGAAGTGCGGATGGGCGAGCTCAAGAAGGAGATCGAAGTTCTGAGAGAACAAGTGCGGGTACTGAGTGGGGAGGAGTAGCGAGTTGATATTCCGGCTTGAGGATTATGGTATGAGAAAGGCTTTTCCAGCGCTGCTCTTGCTTATGATGCTCGTCGGACTTACCGCTGCGGCTTCGGACCCTCTGACTACTGAGGAACGACGTTGGCTTGATGCTCACGCTGGAGAAATACGCTTTGCCCCGTCGCCAGACTATCCACCGGTGTGCTTCAGAGATGAGAACGGTGAGTATTGCGGCATCACCATGGATATCATTCGCCTGATGGAGGAGCGTCTGGGTTTCCGATTTAGGCTTGTTGAGTGTCAGAATTGGGCCGAGATCATGGCCCGCGTCAAGTCGGGTGGCATAGATGTCGTCGGTGACATCCAGGAGAACGCGGAAAGACGGCGCTACCTCCGTTTCACGCAGCCTTACATAAAGATCCCCAATGCCATAATCGTCCGGCGTGATGAAACCCAAGCGCGCGGTCTCGCCGACATGGATGGAATGTCGGTCGCCGTTGTCAAGGGCTATGCCACATTTGACTACGTAGCAGAGCAGTATCCCAACGTAAAGATGGTCCCCGTTCCCGATACTCGAACGGGCCTGCAAATGGTGTCCTTTGGAAGTGTGGACGCCATCGTGACGGATCTGGCCGTCGCCTCGCGCACCATTGACGAGCTCGGGATCGATAACCTCCACGTCGCCGGGTGGTTGGACTACACCTGGAAGCTCGCTTTCGGCAGCCGCTCGGACTGGCCCATTTTGCATGATATCCTGGTCAAGGGACTGGCTCAAATGGAAGAAGAGGAGCTGATTGAGATAACTCGGCAGTGGATCCGTTTGCCGCCCCATGGCCGGTCCATAAGCCCGCGCGTCTTCAGGGGCCTGATGATTGTCTGTGCACTGGTCGTGCTGGCGGTAATCGCGGCGCTCCTCTGGAACCGCGTGCTTCGGCGACACGTACAAGATGCGACTACAGACTTGCGCGAGAGCGAATCCCGCCTCCGGAGCATCATCGAGAACATGCCGGTCATGATGGATGCATTTGATGAGGACGGCATGCTGGTGGCATGGAGCAGAGAGTGTGAAGAAGTGACGGGCTATTCAGCCGAACAGATGGTTGGAAATCCCCGGGCCATGGAGATGCTGTATCCTGAACCGGAGTACCGGGAGAAAATGCTGAAAGCCTGGAAGGAGCGCGGCAACAATTACAGGAACTGGGAATGGGACATCGTCTGCAGGGATGGAACGGTCAGAACCATTGCCTGGTCGAGCAGCTCTGCTCTTTTCCCGATTCCCGGTTGGTCGAGTTGGGGCATTGGGGTGGACGTAACGGATCGTGTTCGCGCACAGGAGGAAATCCATGCGGTGAGGGACAGTCTGGAGCAGCATGTGTCGGAACGAACGGATGAACTTCGGAAGATAGTCCGTACCATGGCCGGTCGAGAGGTGCGGATGGCCGAATTAAAGAAGAAGGTCCGGACCTTGGAGGAGAGGCTGAGGGACCTGGGTCAAGCTCCGGAAAGAGGGGCATCGGATGAAGCAAATGAAGAATACAATATCTAAGCTAACCTTCGCGGGAGGCATAGTCGTCGCCCTGATTTGCGGGTTGACGGCGGACGCGGCGAAGGACTTCGATCCCGCGTTATTCTCCATGTCAATCGGTGAGCTGGCCGACATATCTGTGCTCAGTGCGTCGCGGACCCCGCAAAGACTCGAGGACGCGCCTGCCAGTGTCACGGTCATTACGGAGAACCAGATTCGCCTCATGGGTGCTCGCGATATTTACGATATACTCCGGCTTGCACCCGGGATCAGGCTCGGGCAGACCAACCGCGGGCGTACGGTTGTCGGTGTCCGGGGAATTCGCAGGGAAACAGGTGACTATGTGCTGTTCATGCTGAATGGTCACGTCCTCAACGAACCGTCGAATGGCAGCGCAACCTTCTTGCTGGAGACCGCTAATATCCCCGTTTCCGCAATCAAGCGCATCGAGATCATCCGGGGGCCCACGTCGGCACTGTTCGGCGCCAACGCCTTTCTTGCCGTGGTCAATATTCTCACAAAAACCGCGGCAGACACCAAAGGGAGTGAAGTCTCGTTCCGGACGGAGTGGGAGAGCAGCGGGAACATCGGCCAGGAATACAACGCTTCTATCGGGCAACTCTTTGAAAATGGCAATGCGTTCTTTGTGAACGCGAATGTTATGGACGAAACCGGCGCGGAAATCAGAGCGCGGGAGGACCGAATGGGCCGGTCAGGGCATGTTGACACCGAGTTCGAGCAGATTGACGTCCTGGGAGGTCTGGAGGCTGGACCGCTCACACTGAACGGCCGGTATATGCATCAGGACCGGGGCGAGGGATTCGGGGCAATCAGCATTCTTTCCCCGGAGTCACAGCTGGTGCTGGATGCTTTTTCGGCGAGTCTTGAGTTGAAGGTTGAACCACGGAAAGATCTGAAGTCCAGAACGAGGGCATATCTCGACTACCTTGAAGGAGAGACACTGCTGACCATGCCGGGTGACACGTTCCCGTCGGATTCCCCCTTCCGGACTCAAGGAGTCCGGTCTCTTCTTTCACTGGACAACACCAAGGTCGGAGTCGAAACGGAACTGGCATATCTTGGCTTTGAGCATCATGCAGTGTCCGCCGGATTGCTTTTTGAATACGAAAGCCAGGATAACCTGCGCGTCCTCAAAGACGACGATGGTTCAGGATTTCCTTTGCCGGATATGGTGGACGTCAGCGACACCGATAATTTCGGGAAGGACGCGAACCGCGATATCTACGCCATGTTTGTGGAAGATGTGTGGGATGTGTCCGATGGCCTTCGGCTGAACGCGGGTCTGAGGTTCGATGACTACAGTGATTTCGGCAGTTCTCTGAATCCCCGGCTGGGCTTGACAAAGAGGCTGCGTGAGCGCTGCAAGCTCAAGCTTCATTACGGCACGGCTTTTCGAGCGCCGGACTTTCGCAGCCTCTACTTGAACAGCCCGGTTACTCTCGGCAATCCGGATTTGAGCGAGGAGAAGATAGAGACGTTTGAGGCCGCGCTTGAAAGCCGCTATTTCGATCATCTGTTTGTCAGGGTGACTTACTTCCACAACGAATTGAAGGATCTGATTTCCGTACCTCCCGGGGAGATGATGCTTCAGAATATCCGGTCAGCCGAATCGGATGGCGTCGAGGTCGAGACCCGCTTGGACTTTTCGCGGGGAAGCTATCTTTCCGCGAATTACACATATACTGATTCTGCGCAGGATGATCGTCGTTTCCCGGATGAACCGCGGCACAGCGGCAGTGCGATGGCGAGTCTTGCGCTGCACAAGTATTTGAGCACGACTTTGTCGCTATACTGGCAGGGCGAAAGCCCGCGCCAGGAGGGCGATGCGCGCGGTGATCTTCCGGGCTATGAGTTGATTAACCTGACTTTGTTGTCGCAGGGGTGGCTGGAAGATCTTGAGGTCGAGTTCAGTGTGTACAACCTGCTTGATGAGGACTACGCCTATCCCTCGCCGGGAGGGAGCATTCCGGGCGACTATAACGCTCCGGGCCGCTCGTTTCTGCTGGGTCTCAAATACAGGATATAGACCATGCCTGAAGCCCTGGACAACAGATCCGTGAAATATCCGTCAGCGGTGCTGATCGCCGTACTGCTCGCGTACTTTACTTCTGTCCCTGCCCTGCGGGGCGCCGAGTTCCGCTTCGAAAAGGATATTGATCATGCCAGAGCAGCCCAGATTAAGGCTGCTTATCTGACGCATCTGATTGAGTTTACGGACTGGCCGGAAGGCGTTTTTGCGGACGATAAGACCCCGTTGATTATTATCGTCGCCGGCAGTGACTTCTACGGCGTTGGCGGGATTCTTGAGAGAGCGGACAAGGAACTCGGTCTCGCGGTTCAGGGAAGGCCTCTGGAGGTGCGCCGCAAGAGAATAGAAGCATTGACAGTTGAGGATCTGCAGAACGTTCAGGTTCTCTTTGTGACCGAGGATTCCTCGCAGCAATCTGAGCGGATTCTCAGCGAAGTGCGCAGTCTCCCAATCCTGACCATCGGGGAATCGGAAGGTTTTTCTGACCTTATCGGCATGGTCGGGTTTATGATTGATAAAAGACCGGACGATGCAGAAGGGGCGTATGTGAGAATGAGAATCAACAACCGCTCCGTGAAGAATGCGGGGCTCAGACTCAGTTTCAAGCTGCTGGGAATGAGAAACCTGGTGCAGCTTGTTGAGGACGATACGGCGCCATGATTGTGAGCGCATCGGGAGAGGAGTCAGGAGGCAGGCGGCGGGCATTTGGATTCCGCCGGATGATTCTTGTGTACGGATTGGTACTGACCCTTACGGCCCTCATCGTCATGGTATTCCTGATGCTTCACAACGATTGGCGAACATTCAGGCGGGCCATCATTCGGCGGGTGGACGTTGAAGCGAATCTGATTGCCGAAGTGTCCACCGCAGCTCTGCGGTTCGATGACAGACCAGGCCTGCAAGAGATTCTCACTGGCATGTGCCGGCATATGGTTGTGGATTCCGTCGCGGTGTATGATCTCAGCGGGAGAGTGTTTGCTTTCTACCAGAAACCCGGAGGACAGAACATTCCCGAACATCCACCTGAACAACCGCTGATTGAAGACAAATGGCACGTCACGATCGTGCGTCCGATCATGTTATATGGGGAGAGCATTGGAACCGTCGTGATCACAAGAAGTCTGGAGGAATTATACGGGCGGAGCATACGCTCAATTCTCGTTGCCGTGTTAATGCTTGCAGGATCCCTCGTCGTTGCCTTCGTTGCGTCCGATCGAATCCGCGTTGCTATCACCGGTCCCGTGGACAACCTGATCCGTACGGCGAGAGCCATTTCCAGCACCGGGGACTACAGTGTCAGAGCGCCGGCGCCGAGGGTCGGCGAACTGCGGGAGTTGACGACAGCGTTCAACGACATGCTTGCGGAAGCGGAGGCGCACCGCGCGCAAATGGAACAGGTAACCCGGGATCTGCAGGCGCAGGTCTTACAGCGCATTGAGGCTGAAAAAGAACTGTCCGCATACCAGGAAGAACTGGAACAGCGCGTGAAGGAGCGGACGGAAGAGTTAAGCGCCAGAATGAACGAGGCGGAACTGCTTAACAAGGCGATGGTCAACCTCCTGGAAGACCTGCAGGACACAAATCGGCGTCTTGAAGTGACCATGCAGAAGCTAGAGACCTCAAATGAGGAACTGGAAGCCTTCAGCTACTCCGTTTCCCACGATCTGAGAGCGCCCCTGCGGGGTATCGACGGATTCAGCAAGGCCATCATCGAGGACTATGGGGAAGTGTTGGATGAAAAGGGGAAGGACTACCTCGACAGGGTGCGCAAAGCTACTCAGCGGATGGGGCATCTGATTGACGATATGCTGAAATTGTCGAGGATTTCCAGGCAGGATCTGCGTGTTGAACGCGTTGACCTGACTCATCTGGCCGATGACGTTATTGAGCAGTTCCGCGCGTCCGAGCCGGATCGTGCTGTTCTGTTCAAGCGGGATGTCGGTATTGTCGCGTGGGGCGACAGGAGTCTTCTGCGGATCGTGTTGGAGAACCTTCTCGGGAACGCATGGAAATTCACTGGAAACCGGTCGGACGCACAGTTAGAATTCGGATGTGCCGAGAAGGGTGGCAAGGAGACGGTCTACTATGTGCGTGATAACGGTGCGGGTTTTGACATGAAATATGCGGGACGTCTGTTTGCCGCATTTCAACGTCTTCACAAGGCCAGTGAGTTTGGAGGGACAGGTGTAGGCCTGACAACGGTTCGTCGCATTATTCATCGCCACGGAGGTCGAGTGTGGGCTGAAGGCAAAGAAAACAAAGGCGCGACATTCTTCTTCACATTGAAATAGGGAGGCTGTGTAAATGGATACCAAAGAATGCGGCATACTGCTCGTAGAGGACAATCCCGACGATGTTCTGCTCACACAAAGGGCTTTCGCACAGCAGAATATCCTGAACTCCATTACCGTCGTGGGAGATGGTGAAGAGGCCTTAGAATATCTTTTCGCAGAGGGGGCGTACAAAGACCGGAAGGGGCATCCCTTTCCCTCCGTCGTCCTGCTGGACATCAAGCTGCCGAAACTCGGCGGGCTGGAAGCCCTTGAGAAGATACGAAGCGATCCACGAACCAAGTTTCTGCCGGTGGTGATGCTGACTTCATCGAAAGAAGAAGTGGATCTTGTTGAGAGTTATAAACGCGGGGCGAACAGCTACGTTCGCAAGCCCGTTGACTTTGACGAATTCAGCGACGCTGTCAGGCAACTGGGGCTCTACTGGTTGCTTATCAACGAGCCTCCGCCGAGAACATGAGTGCAGATCAGACAGAAGAACTGCAAGTGCTGATTGTCGACGATTCCGAAGATGATGCCCTGCTCGTAATCCGGGAATTGGAGAATGCCGGGTACGAGGTCAAATCCAGGCGCGTCGATGACCCTGACAGAGTGAGGAATTCGCTCAGGAATGAGAATTGGGATCTCGTTGTCAGCGACTACAGCATGCCCTCGTTCACGGGACTGGAAGCCTTGTCTATCTATCGCGAGTGCGACCTGGACATACCCTTCATAGTGATCTCCGGGACCATTGGAGAGGACGTAGCAGTCCAGACAATGAAGGCGGGAGCTCACGACTATGTCATGAAGGATTCTCTGACCCGCCTGGGTCCCGCAGTCCGTCGCGAATTGAGTGAGGCCAGAATCCGGGCGCAGAACCGGCGCGGGGGTGAGGCGCTGCGCGAGCAGGAGGAGAGACTCAGGACGCTGATCAACGCGATGCCCGACATTGTGTGTTTCAAAGATGGCGAAGGCCGATGGCTCGAGGCCAACGATTTTGATCTGAAGCTGTTTGGGTTGGCAGGGGTTGATTATCACGGCAAGAAGGACAGTGATCTTGCGGAGTACAGCGATTTCTACAGGGAGGCTTTTCTCACATGCGAGGAGTCGGATGAAGTGGCATGGGAAGCGCGGGGAATCAGCAGGGGTGAAGAGGTGATTCCGAGACCTGACGGCCCGCCCAAGATTTTCGATATCATCAAGGTGCCGATGTTCAATCGGGACGGGACCAGAAAAGGGCTCGTTGTAGTCGGACGCGACATCACCGAACGCAAAGAAGCAGAAGGGGAAAGTGAACGTCTGAGCATGGCGATTGAACAGGCTGCTGAAGCTGTAGTCATGACGGATGTTGACGGCATCATACAGTACATCAACCCGGCATTTGAGAAGACCACTGGCTACTCCCGGGACGAAGCGATAGGGCGGAATCCGCGGATGCTGAAGAGCGAAAAGCAGGACCCCGCATTCTATGAGAAACTCTGGGCAACGATTTCGAGCGGAAATGTATGGAGCGGAAGGCTTGTTAACAGGAAGAAGAACGGGACCCACTACGATCAGGAGACCGTCATTTCCCCCGTGAAAGCCGCTTCGGGAGAGATCATAAACTATGTCGCAGTTGCCCGCGACGTAAGCCACGAAGTAGCTTTGCGGAGCCAGTTGATCCAGTCACAGAAAATGGAAGCGGTCGGTAAACTTGCGGGTGGAGTTGCCCACGATTTCAACAACCTCTTGATGGTGATTTTGAATGACGCCCTTTTCGTGAGAGAAGCCATGGATTCTTCGTTACCGAGCTGCAGCGACATGGATGAAATCGTTCAGACGGCCAACAGGGGGGCAGATCTCGCCCGCCGTCTGCTGGCCTTCTCGCGCCAGCAGATGATCACTCCGAAGGTGGTTGACCTAAACAACATCGCCCGAGGTGTGGAGAGAATGCTGATGCGCATCATCGGGGAAGATGTTCGAATGCAGTTCAACCTCTGGCGGGAGCCTCTCAATGTGAAGGTGGATGCCGGCCAGATCGAACAGGTCATCATGAACCTGGCACTGAACGCCCGGGATGCAATGCCGGGGGGTGGTACACTGACGATTCTCACTCGGCAGGGGTGTTCGGACGCGGACAAGGATGTAGCGGCCGCATGTCAGCGAGGGAAGTGCGCAGTACTTCAGGTAATCGACACGGGTCAGGGCATACGTGAGGATATAAAGGAGCGGGTATTCGAACCGTTCTTTACCACGAAAGATGTCGGGCAGGGAACCGGACTCGGATTGTCAACTGTGTACGGCATAATCCACCAGCACGGAGGGGAGGTCCTTCTCGAC
>JAHIZV010000211.1 GCA_018814445.1 Verrucomicrobiota bacterium
CAACTTCTCAAGCACGTAGACGAGTTTCTGGAGCATGCCAATGGGGAATGCGCCTGAACCACATGCAGGGTCGAGGATGGTAACGTCGTAGATGGCGTCAACAAGGGACTGCTTCTCTGACTCGGTGAACGGATGTTCGTTCTCGGTGTAGGCGAGGAGAATATCGAGGCCAACTTCAGCGTCGTCCGAAGTCATCTGGGTGCGGGTGAGGAGGGCCTTCTTGAGGTACGCCTTGATCGAGATATTTACCATGTAGTCGACGATCGTGCGCGGGGTGTAGAAGGACCCAGTGTCACGGCGCGCGGTATCCTCTGTCTCGGGGTTAAACTCGGCGAGCAGGTTCTCGAAGATGCGCCCGAGCAGTTCGGGGTCGAGCGCTATTTCTTCCTCGATAGGTGTGTTCTCCGCAATGGTGAATTTATAGGCGTTGAGAATATGAAAGAGGCCGTCGACCTTCACATGTGATTTTTTGTCGCTGTGACAAGCATCGGCCAAATCAACGGCAATATCGCGACCGAAGAAGAGCGCGTTGGGCACTGTGGGCTGTTTGCCAGGAACGTCGGAGAATCCATCGACGCGCACTTCGTTGCTGCTGTTGGTGCCGGAGTCGAGGCACTCGAAGAGGCCTCCGTTGAGGAAGGGAATCTCAGCAAATAGATGTCCGAGTTCATCCGGGTCTTTGAACAACGTTTCATGCCGGAAAAATTCGTGGTGCATGTAGTGCTTGTTGTTGCCGCGATAGCGGCGCCCGTTTCTGAATTCACGCTGGTCCAAGGGAACGCTGAGAGTTGGGAAGAAGAGGTTCTGAAGAAAGGCCAGATAGTAACTGCTCTCTGTTCTGGAGGCCGGATCGAAACTCTTCAATTTGGCTTCAGGAGTAGATTGATCAAACAGACGAGCGGGAATGATCCCCTTTTCGCGGGCAAACCAACAGAATACAAGGCGGGTGAGAAGTCTGATAAGTCCAATTCGGTTGAGATCCTGAGGAGAGACCTCACCATGGACGGGAAACGAGACTTCCTGCGTTGCCCAGAAGAACCACTCTTGAATGCGGCGGTAGAACTGCTTGTTGAGTGCTTCCAGATCAAGCACCTTTCCCCAGGCGGCATGGAGATCGCGAAAATGGCGGCACCGGTACTTTTCGATCAGGGCCGGCAGATACAATTCGGATAAGATCTCGATGTAGGCGCGGTGGGGTGCGCCTGTGTCAATGTCACGAAGGAGGCGAACCTTCTCCAGGACATCTCTGCTCGTGTCGCGCTTATGCAGCCGACGATCGATCGCCGCCATAGTCAGATGAGTGCCTTGCCGGATGAAAAGGATGACGGGCATAGAGAAAAGACGGTTAATCTCTCGCGCAAGCATGGAGAGGCGTGTTCGGGTGTAGCGTATCTTCTTCGTGGGTGGCTTAAGGTCAATCGCGACAAACAGATAAGACTGGTAGTCGTGCGGATTGAACGAAGCGTCAAGAGGCAGCATGGCTTGACCACCTGCCGTCTGTACTTCGGCATTCGTGAACTGGAACAAGATGTGTATGGACTTCCAGCGGTCAAACAGCGCTTTCTCTGTACGCAGCCCAATGTCTCCGACGGAAAACTGATCCCGGAATGCCTCTGGTGAGCCGTCCAGATCGAGTGTCTTGTTGCTTTGGTAGCCGAATGAGTTCAGCAATCCGAGGGCAGCAGACTTCAGATCCTCGTGGCCAAAGGCCTGAAGAGCTTCCTTGATCTGTTTCCGAATGTCCTCGCTCATCGTACGATCTCTCAATCGTGACTTCTGTGCTCCCTGTTGCTCCACATGGGTAGGTCGTGCCAGTCGTCAGGAAAACCCATGTGCTCGGTTACAGGCACTCGCTGGGCTCGGATAAGCGCGATTAGACGATGTGCCCAATGGTTTTCCGGTTCAGCGACATCGACGATATATGCCAACAAGGCAAGTGTGTTATAGATGCGCCTGTCTTCTCGTGGGTTCAAACTGGCAGCTACATGTGCGGGCTGATGCTTCGGGAGGCTCACTGTGATGGTGAAGCGTCTGTTCCACAGACGGGAATGATGTGCGCATAGGTTTCTCACATATGCGGCATGCTTCAGCAAAGACTCCAGGTTAGAGGGAGATAGATCATAGACCTGAGAGATGGCTTTCCGGTCCTTCTCCCGTTTGATGTTCTCGTAGAATCGGCTCAAGAGGCCGAAGGACATTATCTCACAGGCGGCCCAAATAGGGGGGCGGTTCATTCCATACTGTTGGCGGAAGTGGGTGCTCATGCCGCCTCCCTCAGAAATGAGTAACCCGCCGATTTGAGCATGGCCGAGGGCCATAGGCTTGGCGGGTATTGTTGGCGAAACGGTACCACAGCCATGGGGGGCGTCAACAGAGATGTCGGAGTCTCTCGATTTCGAGAATGGCTACCTGTGGCGGGCTCTCGACAGAGCATGTCACGCCGGATGCTATATAACGCACTTTCAGCGTTAGTATTGCTTATTTGGCGAAGATGTGCTTTATACATATTGCTCATAGACAATCAGTTACGACGATCTATCTCCTATAGTGTGCCGCCGGGAGGCCTTTCTATACTTTATTTGGCGCTGTCACGCGCTATAGAATACTGGCGCCATCGGCGTGCGCCGGAGTACGTGAGTATTCCTTTGCGCACCAACGAGTAAAGCATACGTTTAACCCTGCTTTCTGGAATTTCTCTACCGATCCGGTCGTGGATCTCGGCATAGCCGCTCGAGGGATGTCGGCGAAGGTCTTCCATGATCAACTCCTGAAGACGATACGGCTCGATCACCTTGAGGGTTGTAGCGCCTTCAAAGCCGGCATTTTGGAGAACCGAGTACGCAACGCGGTAGGTCTTCGCTCTCGTCCGGCCTGAGGCGGTGACGAGGCCCCACGTGAGCAATCGGCCCAGCCAATCGCGAAGGCGCTCGGGGCGGTCTTCCAGCTCCAGAAGGCGGGTGAACTCCAGCGCGGTAAGTGCCTCATGCTGGGCCAGCAGGCCCAGGGCGATGAGCTCGCGCTGCCTGAGTTCGTAGCGGTCGTTCACCTGCTCCATGAATCGCAAGGTCTCCGTCTTCAGGATGCGGGAGCGCACGGTGACAGCGACGCGGTCGGCGCCTTCTTCCACGGAAGGGGGGCGCTTGGCGGATAGCAGGAGGGATTCATAGATGCGGTCGTAGCCGCTGCCCTCCTGCTCCATGAGCTGAAGGTCGTAGAAGACTTTGGCCAGATGGATGTTCCGCTTGGCCGAAGCGTGCAGAATGTTGTCTGGTGTGACGCCCAGGGGCAGCAAGCCGGGGTTGTGGATCTCGAGACGTTCGGGATGCAGGTTGATGAAGATGTCTCCGCGTGTGGTGTATGGCCGATGGACCAATGCGTTGGCAAGCAGCTCCCGTATGACCGCCTTTTGGTAGTGTGGCACGTTCTTGCGATAGAGGCCGTCGCGGATTTCATCCCCCTCCTTCCATTCCGGCAGGTCGTGCCAAACGGATTCGATGAGCTCCCTGGGGTTCATCGAGAAGTCGTCCCACACCTGTTTCCGGATCTTCCTGCCGTCGGCATCGTAGCGGATGAACTGAATGATGGGCGCATAGAGAAGGCGCGCCCGATCTTCCCGGCGTCCTACCCAGAGCACGCCGAGATTGGTCAACCAGGGCCCATCCGTGAACAGGTAGTGATCGAGAAGTTCGGGAACCTCCTTGTCCTTGACGAAGGCGCTGATACGGTCGGATGCCCGGACGCTTGCCACGAAAGCCTTTAACTGGTCTCCGGACACGTTCTGGCGCGGCACCTTGCGTGACACGGTTGTTTCCCAGGAGAAAGCGCTCTTTTCAGCAGTCAGGCGAATCAGATCCTCGGGCATGAGAGTTCTGGTTTCGTCGCCCACGCGAAGGGCATACCGGCCATCCGTTGTGGCCGCAACAGTCGAGCGACTTGGTAGCACGCGCACGACAATGTATTGACCACCTCGGTCATGGGTCACCTTTTGTACATCAATGGCAACGTTGACCGTCAACTGCGGGATGCGCTTGCGGACCGCATCAACCATGGCATCTGTGACGGTCTGGTCCTTGGGTGGCACGGAGGAATCATCCTCGATGCCAAGAAGCAGTGACCCGCCATGGGCATTCGCCATACCCACGGACATCCAGGCAAGTTCACGCCAGTCGGTGTTCGTGCCGTGGATCAGCCGCAGGGACTTCCGGTCCTGATGTTGCCCCTCAAGCATCCGTTTCCCCCGCGCTGACAACCAACCATGTGATCAGTTCAAAATCATCGATTCCCGAAGCCTGTTCCTTCTTATCGGGAATTACGAAGTCCCGGCCTGATTGCAGACCGGCTGCCGTGCGTTTCTGGAAGGTCTTCGTGACGGCGCCGACAGCCTTCTTGAGCAGACCATCGTACTTACTCATGTCGTTCCCATTATCCGTCTCAGCGTCAAACAACTCGCACAGCTTATTGATCGCTGCGGTCTTTCCTCGGCAGAGCGCCTGATAGATAGTCAGGATTTGCTTGGCATGGATGAAGTTATATCTGACTTCGCCATCATCACGCACATAGACGAGAAAGTGCGGGCTGAGCGGATTCACGCTCCTCTGTTTCTCTCTTGCGGGCGCGGATTCGTGTCGCAGGCAGAAGATCACGCCGGGCTTCACAATCTGATTGAACGTCTGATCGAACAGATCACCCGAGCCAGCTACGGGGGTAGGGGTTACCGCATACAATCCGGTAGGCGCATCTTTGAGTTCCTTCTCGTTCGCCTTCAGATAATTCATCAGCTCAATCCGGAAATCATCCAGCGTGAATTCACTGAGCGATACATTGTCGTCCATCTCTTCCAAGTCCAGGACCTCGTCCTTGAGTCTGAGGAGCTGCTTTTCGCGATAGGTCAGTTCATCTTCGACGAGTTCTTTGATCTGGTCGGTATTGAGCAGGTCGTCTTCACCAGTGGCCGCAATATCAACTAGTGCCATGCGGGCCTCGACGCGATCCTTCAGGTTGATGTACTTGTTCAGGTCCTGTGTCGGCCAGAAGTTGACGAGTTGAATCTGTTCGTTGGTCGATCCCAGTCGATCAATTCGCCCGAAGCGTTGAATAATGCGCACGGGGTTCCAGTGGATGTCATAATTGATGAGGTAGTCGCAGTCCTGCAGGTTCTGACCTTCCGAAATACAATCGGAAGCGATCAGAATGTCGATTTCGCCCTCCTGGGGCATGCTCTTCATCTTCTCCCGCTGCTTCGACCGCGGGGAGAAGTTCGTCAGGATGGCGTTGAAGTCAGTTTGAGCCTTGAATCCCTTGGGCTTGAAGGTGGTCTTGTTGTCGCCCGCACCTGTTACCAAGGCGATATGCAGGCCGAGTTCGTCCCGCACCCAACTCGAAAGAGCTCTGTAGAGATAGGAAGCGGTGTCTGAGAACGCGGTGAAGACAAGCACCTTCCGGTTGCCGACATTGATCGGGTTGGCTACCTTCTCGCCAATGAGTATCTTCAGTTCCTGGAGCTTCTGATCCCGGTCTTCATCCACAGCCGCAGCGGCCTCGTGCAGACGCACTAGCTGTTTTCGATCGGCTTCAAGATCTTTCTGCCATCCCTTGATGTCAAGATGCTTGAGGGGAAACTTGAGCTTCTTGCCGACTTCCAGGCGTTCTTTGAGTTCCGCCAGTTCCTCATCTTCCAGATCATCAAAAAGTCCGGGCTCCTGATATTCGTCCTGATTCTCTTTGAAATGCCGAATCTTATCCTGCAGATCTTCGATCTTCTGGATCGTGCGCTCGATTGTGATTTCGAAGGATTCTATGGAGCTCTCAAGACGTTTCAGAAAGTTCACGCGCATCATACCGATGAGATAGTGCTCGCGCTGTCTTTGGTCTTCCAGAACAGAGGCGTCGTCCGCGACTTCCGGATACTCGGGCAGGAACTTTGGGTCTACGTAGAGTGAGGGGTTGTAGACTGAGAGGCGGAACTTCGATATCTCATCATTTAGTTGATCGTATGTAGGGAAATAGCCCTTGGTATCGATATCGGGAGCTCGGGTCAGCGGCTTGAGTCTGTCCGGGAAGCGACCAACACCTTCGATATTGTAGTAGTTCTCAATGTGTTTGCGTGATCGTGCGATCGTAAGTTCATCCAGCAGCGCGAAGAATCCCGAATCAAGCGCTTCCAGCAACTGTGCGACTTTACGTTCCTTGTTCTTCTTCGGGTCAGCCCATTTCGTGAAGTTCGCCTGCGCGAGGCGCATTGTGTTGCCGATGCTCCCGATTTTCAGGCTCTCCGCGAAGGCGCGATCCTCATCCTGCGTAATCAGAAGGATCTGATTTCGCAAATCCTTCAAATTCGTGTTCACCGGGGTGGCCGAGAGAAGAAGAACCTTCGTGGGAACGCCCGCCCGCAGAATCTTTTCCATCAGCCAGCCGTATCGACTGTAACGGAAGTTACCTTCCTCGTCGTCTTTGCCCTTTTTACTGTTTCGGAAATTGTGTGACTCATCGATCACGACCAGGTCGTAGTTTCCCCAACTGTGTGTGGCCAGGTCGACATCGCCGGACTTCCCGCTGTCACGGGTGAGGTCTGTGTGGGAGAGCACAGTATAGGCAAAGCGATCCTTCTTCAGAGGATTCCGGTCGTCGTTCTCGCGATAGACGGTCCAGTTGTCGCGAAGCTTCTTGGGGCAGAGAACAAGAACTCGGCTGTTCAGCAGTTCGAAATACTTGATCACAGCGAGCGCTTCAAAGGTCTTCCCCAGGCCAACGCTATCGGCGATGATGCAGCCGCCATGGGTCAGTATCTTGTTGATGGCACCTTTGACGCCATCCTTCTGAAAGTCATAGAGCATGTCCCAGACGTCGGACTCAAAGAAGCCGGTCTTCTCTTCAAGCAACTTTCCCTTTTCCGCTTCCGACAGGTAATGCTCGAAGAGGTGATAGAGCGTCTTGAAATAGATGAACTCCGGCGCGTGGTTTTCGTAGAGCTGCGCCAGGCGTCGCAGGACGTCCTCCTTCACGTCTTTGACGAGGGATTCGTCCTCCCACAACTCATCGAACCATTGCTTCAGGTCTTCTCTGTCGCGGTTATCATTGACCACGAGGTTAAGTTCGACGTTGTTGCGTGAGGCGCCCAGACCCAGGCCGCTGACAGTGAAATTGGAGCTTCCGAGAATGGCCTCTGAGACTCCGTTGTTGTTGATGTGGTACATCTTCCCGTGCAGGAAGCCTGGTTCGACGATGGAGCGGATATCAACCTTTGATGAAAACCAGTCAGCGCATTCCCTGGCGACCCGCTTCTGCGCAAGGCGGTTGGTCAGGGCAAGGGCATCGTTCTCAATGCGAAAAGTCTTTGTTTCGCCTTCTTCCGGATCCATAGAGCTCAGGAATTGAGGTTCGCCGAAGAGAAAGCGCAGATGCTTGATTGAGTCGAGCTCGTCACGCAAGGCAGCATAGGCGTAAATCGTGAAGTAGGCCGAGACAAAGGATAAGTCCGCTTCCGGCCTGAGCTTCTCTTTGAGAAAGTCGCCAATCGCGCCGCGATTGTGATTATCTCTGATTCCCGATCCAGTTGTCACTCTTTGGCCTCAATAAGAAGAAATGGGGAAATAGATGATACCGAAAGCGATGCTTTCAAGATCTCAGATTGCACCTTTTCTCCTTTGATGAACGAAATGCACATATCGTCACGCGTGCTTGAGGATGCAGTTTAGTTGTAAGTGATTGTGGTGACAAGAATTGATGGAGGAATGAGCGGGGAAACATCTTTCCGATTTCACATGAAAGATAGGCCCCCGTCCCCGTTTCTCTTACCAGGGCAGGCCGCGAAGTGTGACTTCGCGGAACTGGAGTTTGGCCTTTGACTAGATACGTGTACTAGATTTTCTGAGCCGATGCACTTTTCCTCTTGCGCGTCGGCGTTTTTTTGCGTCTAATAAGCTCTAGTATATATGCTAGACGCTAAACACAGGAGGTGCCGCATGGGA
>JAHIZV010000212.1 GCA_018814445.1 Verrucomicrobiota bacterium
CCTTGACCATCATCATGACCTTTTTGGGCTGCTTCAGAGCCGCACAGAGATCTGCGATACTGTGCGTGCCGATGATATTCTTCCCCTTGGCGCGGCCATTGATGAAGCCATCAACCTTCTCCGTCGTCCGATTGTAGCAGGCAACGGTGAACCCTTTGCTTTCCATGTTAAGAACCAGGTTCTCGCCCATGACTGCCAATCCAATGATGCCTATGTCTGCTTGCGACATTCGCGTCTCCTCGATCGATTCTCTGCTTTCCCCTGATATCATTTCCGATGGCACGCCCGGAGGGAGTCGAACCCCCAACCCTCTGATCCGAAGTCAGATGCTCTATCCATTGAGCTACGGGCGCATCGGAAAGGAACGGTAACTTACGGGAAAGCTCTCCAGCTGACAATGAGGAACGGCCCGCTACGCGTCTGTCCAAGGATTGAATACAGCTGCACCCGTGGGGGATAGGTCCGAAACATTGCGGGTGGCGATGTTGAGGCCGTGAACGAGGGCGGTGGCGCCGATCAGACCGTCCGCCATGCTGATTTGGATGCCGCGAGCGGAAGCTTTGCCCGATAAACGCCCCCATTCGAGGGCTACTACTTCGTCAATCGGGAGAACTCGACCACGGAAGCGATTGACGAGGTCAGTATATAACCACGCCCGAATGCTCCTTTTCTTCGCCGAGTCCTTGAGTTTCGCCACGCCTCGCACGATCTCCCCGAGAACGATCACGCTGATGTAGAGCGAATTCTCTTCTTGCTGCTCAAGCCAGGCGATGACTTCGGGATTGGGTTTCTTCCGAGTGCATTCAGAAAGGACGCAGGTGTCGATGAGATAACTCATAGTCCCGCCTCCCGTCCCGCGCTCTGATCCCGCTTAAGATCCAAAGCGGTTCCGCTCAAAGGGGAGCGGCGAAGGAACTCGCGCAGGGACTCCTTCGGTTTCACAAGTTTCTCGTATTCACCTATACTGAGAATGACTACGGCGTCTTTCCCGTGTTTAGTGACGACCTGCGCTCCGCAAGTCGCCGCGTCTTCCGCCACCTTGGAGAACTGATTCTTAGCATCCTGCAGTTGCCATTTCTTCATGGGTAGCCCTTCTAATCTAGACAGTCTAGACAGACTATAGGCAACGTGGACCGGTCTGGCAAGGTCTACTTGTGGCTATGAACACGTCTATGGCCAGCAGGCTTGGAGGGTCACGTTCCACCGTGACCGGGGCTGGTTCGACAAAGGGGACTGACAAAGTTCATGACAAAGGAGATGGGGGAGACTCGTTTGTGCAACATGTCGGCCGGAGGTCATCGCGAGCGATAGCGCGAAGCGATCCAGTGCTGGCACGCCGGAGTCGTTGTGGATATTGGTCCCGCACGGCCTGATCTGGATTGCTTCTTCGTTGTTACTCCTCGCAATGACAATGTCCTGTCATGACGAGGGTGTCACGTCCAGCCCCGCTGCAATCTCTTCGAGGCAGATCATTGCGCCGAGGCGTCTGTTATCGGGTATGCCGAAGTCGGCTGGTGTCCACTGCTCCGCCCTGAGCTGGATGGTGACTGGGCGTTGGGCGTTTACAGGCAACGGGATCCTCAGTCGCCTGGGTTCCAGTGATGAAGTGACCGCGTGGGAAGCAAGGACTTCTCCGTTAACGCTGAAAGTCAGCGCCACCGGGGGAAGGCTTTCGGGGGCCGGGAGGACGGTGAGGAGATCGATGAAGTCCACATGACCCGGAGGTACGTCCACCGCAATCTGCGCCTTCGTCTGCATCCATCGACATAGAATAGGATTGCGAAGAAAAGAATCGCCGGCGCCCGTTTCCTCCTCATCCAGGAATCCCTCGTGGTGAATCTTATCGGCCCCGACCCGAATGTAGTCTGTCGGCTTTCTGGCGCGCACAAAGATGTTTCTTCTCAGGTTGGGCCAGGCGCGGGTCAGCAGGTCGCGCAGCAATGTTCCCGGACGAATTCTTCTCAACGAGACAGATCTGCCGCCCTCGCCCCAGAACATGCCGTCCATGCTCCGATCCATGATAATCTTCTCGACGTCAAACCTGTAGAGATACTTGTCCTGTTCGCTCAGCAGGTACCGCACTTCATTGCGCGTATACTCGCGGTTGTGCCGATGCGAAATGTCGGACGGGAAGACTACGCTCATCTGTTCATTGAGCAGATGGTGAAAACTTCGGCCCCTCAACAGGGCCCAGCGATGATCAAAGCAGGCGAAATTCGGCACGCTGAAGATCATGAGCCCGCCGGGCTTGAGTACGCGCCAGATCTCGCTGAGAGGATGAAAGGGATTGAAAGGGAGATGCTCGATGGTTTCGTTGAAGAGACAGACGTCAAACGAGTTGTCACCAAACGGGAAGACGTGTCTCTCAACATCCAGAATGCGTACATCGATGCCGGCTTCTTCCATCCTGCATTCAAATGACGGGTCGCCTCCGCGTTCGCCGCTGAGGGATACGCCTGCAACGTCCCATCCGTCAGCTTTGGCGAGAATCGCGAGATGGCCGGGGAAACAGCCGGCATCGAGAAGCCGGCCCTTTTGTTCCGGCAGATGACGCAACGTGGCTTCATAGCGCCTGTGATGGTACTTGAGATACTTCTCTTCACCGTCTGTCAGCGAGCGTTCAGCCGCCAGCGTGCTGTTCATGTCGGCATTCATCGTTGTCCGGTGTAATCAGCCTTGTCGGGAAATATCCAACGCACTCCCCCGCGTGGATTCGGAACGTCTCCCTTGCGGCGAGGGATCAGGTGAATGTGCGCGTGAAAGACGGTCTGTCCGGCGACCTCTCCGTCGTTGATGCCCAGGTTAAATCCTTCGATGGAGGGGTCTTCTGCGCGGAGTTGCCCGGAGATCCGACGCGCCAGATCCAAGACGGAGAGCCACTCTTCATCCGACATTTCGCGAAACGAGGCAATCGTCCGATGCGGAACAATCAACACATGACCCTCCGTTACCGGATAGGTATCGTAAAAAGCCATACAAAGGTCATCCCGCAATAGAATGCGGTCTTCCGCTATGTCGGAAAACGGCGACGTACTCATGCGCACATACTAGACGGCAGAGGAGAGGAATTAGAAGAAAAGAAAAAGCCCCATCCAACCATCAACCATTAACCATGGGCGGCAACCAGGAGTAGGCGGCTTGCCACCCGTAGCTCTGAGCAAAGCAAAGAGGGAAGGGTGGTGGCGGGACCCAGAATCGAACTGGGGACACAAGGATTTTCAGTCCTCTGCTCTACCAGCTGAGCTATCCCGCCATCGGTAAGAGTGGGGATACTACGAAATTTGCCCCTGATGTCAACGTTTTGGGCGGCTTGGCGCTACAGGTTCGGGTCGTCTGATCTGACGCGGTAGTAGACCTTGTCCCATTCGTTGGTAATGGTGTCGGTCCAATTCGTGTCGATGGAGGAAGAAATGAAGCCGTGAACGGTTTCCCAGACGCCGGTTATGAGATGGAATGATCTTTCCACTGTGTTCGTTGCCGTGTCCGTCAACTGGCCGATGATGATTTGGACCTGGTTTGTGCTGACGGAGACGGCGTTGTCTATGAAGGATCGTGCGAGAAGAAGGAAGTCGGCATCGTGAAAGGTGGTCACTGCAAAATCTTCAATGCCGTTTTCCTCGGGTTCTATCGTTGAAGTGAATCCCTCAATCACTCCATAGAAAGACCCCGGTGCGTCGGGAATCTCGCTATCCACGTCATCAGTCCAGTTCGCGGACGGTTCTTCAAAAAAGCGAAGCGCGAATTTAGAGCCGGCGGGATAGCTGTTGTTGAAGAAGTCGTCGATAACGAAACCATCCTGCATGGTATCCATCGAAGCACCGTGTCCCATCCAGGAAACGTCCACGACGACATCGTTACCGCGAGTTCCATCTCCCCCGGCCGAGAAGCCGTCATATCCATCGGACCCAACGTAGAGAAGCTGACAAAAACCACCATTTGCGAACCCGTTGGTCGTGTCTCTGTCGCCTATGATGAGGGTCGCGCCATCCTTCTCTCTAAGGTACTGTCCGTCAGTTCCCCAACTGATCTGAGGCGCGGCATGGGACGTCGCAACAAAAGCGAAGAGGCAAAGAGCAACAAGTACCACGGACGAAACGCGGGAGACTATTCCGAAACCTGAGCCCTGAAGCCTGAAACCTGGGCGAAGCGGAGATTTGATAAACATGGGCAGGAGTATACGCGATGAGATGCGGATTGTTCAGCAGTTTCCCTACCAGGGAATGGAGTACTTTCCGCTGAGTTCGAATGCGTTTTGAATGTGCCGGATCTCGGGATTCGAATCCCCCCTCTGCCCGATGACTTCGATAACGTCAAACCGGAAGAGGGGAGGCTTGTCTTTGAGCCGCTTCATGTAGACGATTGCGGCCTTGGAAAGCGCGATCTTTTTGCGAGGGGTGACGGACGACACGGGCCTGCCGAATGCTTCACTTCGACGGGTCTTCACTTCAACAAATACGAGCGATTGTCCCGTTCGACAAACGATGTCCAGTTCCCCGCGGCGACCGCTCCTCACTCGTTTCTCCAGAATCTTGTAACCCTTTTTGCGGAGGTACATGGCGGCCTGTCTCTCTCCCCACAGACCTGTGCGAAGGTGTTGAGGCAGGCGATTGTTGTCTTCTTCTGCCCGAGCGAAAGACGAGAGTCGTCTCACTGCCGCTTTCAGGAGATGGATCATTGGCTACGCCTCGTTCAGACCGGGGAGAAAGGGCTCGCGGATCGGGCGAAAGGACCTTCTGTGATGAATAGTCGGTCCGTACTCCCGGATGGCCGCGAGATGAGCCGGGGTGCCGTAGCCCTTATGAGCGGCAAAGCCATAGGAGGGGAACTCTCTATCGAGATCGAGCATTATGCGGTCCCGGGTGACTTTGGCGATGACGCTGGCCGCGGCGATCAGCAGGCTCTTGGAATCCCCTTTGACAATTGCGGTGGAAGGGCAGGGAAGGCCGGGAACGGGTCTGCCGTCGACGAGAACATGATCAGGCGGAGGATTGCAGGTCTCTAGAGCTCTGCGCATTGCCAGGTGTGTTGCATTGAGGATGTTGATACTGTCGATTTCTTCGACCGATGAGATGCCCGTTCCGATCACGATTTGAGTGTGGGCGTGGAGGACATCAAAGAAATGGTCGCGCTGTGGCGCCGTAAGCTGCTTGGAGTCGTTGAGTCCGGAAAGAACGCCATCGGAGGCGATTTCGAGGAAATCCTGAGGAATGAAAACTGCGGCCGCCACAACAGGTCCGGCCAAGGGGCCGCGTCCTGCTTCATCGACGCCGGCGAGACGTTTACATCCCGTCTGCCAGGCCTCTCGTTCAAACGTGAGCACGTCCGGAGGAGTATCTTAGCGGCGGCGTTTCTCTTTGACGCGCGCCTTCTTGCCGGCACGGTCGCGGAGGTAGTAGAGCTTGGCGCGGCGAACCCGGCCCTGCCGTTCTACTTCGATCTGCGCGACTGCAGGTGAATGAAGGGGAAATACGCGTTCGACGCCTTCGCCGTAAGAGATGCGCCGGACGGTGAATGTCTCGGTTGAACCGGTGCCATTACGGGCGATTACGTTGCCGGTGTAAACCTGGATGCGCTCTTTGTCGCCCTCGCGAATCTTCACGTGGACCTTGACCGTATCGCCGATATTGAAATCGGGAATTCCGTCCTTGAGCTGCTCCTTGCTGAGCTTGTCGATAATCTGAGTTCTCATCTTACAATCCTTCCGAAAGAGGGGGGCATGATAGGTGGAAATCGCCGTGGGTCAAGGTTTCAATTAAGAAAAGCATGGAGCAGGGGCGCGGAGGATGAGGGTTGATCAGTCGCCGAGTAGATCGGGGCGTCTCTGTTTGGTCCGTTGCCGGGCCTGTTCGTGGCGCCATTTGGCGATTTCCTCGTGATTTCCGGATGTAAGGATCGGAGGGATGGTCATTCCTCGATAATCGGGGGGGCGCGTATATTGCGGGTACTCCAGGAGGCCTGCGCTGAAAGATTCGTCTTCTGCCGCTCCCTCTCCGCCGAGTGCGCCGGGGAGAAGCCGAACGACGGCATCCACGACAACTGCCGCTGGAAGCACTCCGTTCGTCAGCACGTAGTCACCGATAGATATTTCGTCGGTGATCAGCCGCTCTCTGACCCGTTCATCGACTCCTTCATAGTGTCCGCAGACGAAAATGAGGTGTTTCTCCTTCGACAGCTCCTGTGCCAGTTCCTGGGAGAACGGCTTCCCTTGCGGGCACATCAGGATTATGCGTGAGTCACTATCGGCGAGAGATTCGACGGCCTCAAAAATCGGCTCCGGCTTCATAACCATACCGGGTCCTCCGCCGTACGGGCGGTCGTCAGTGGTGCGGTGTGTGTCGTGGGTGAAATCGCGCAAATTGACCGTTGAGAACGTCACCAAGCCGAGTTGCTCAGCCCTTTTCAGCATGCTTTCGCCGAGGAACCCGGACAACATCCCGGGAAAGATCGTGACGACGTCGATCTTCAAAGCGGCTGTCTCCTGGTTTGAATCAGA
>JAHIZV010000213.1 GCA_018814445.1 Verrucomicrobiota bacterium
CTTCGGGACAGGTCTACGCGACATGCCCACTCGGAAAAGCAGACCGTCCTCATCGAAAACACGAGGGTTCCGCTCATAAGTCATGCAGGTCAGGTTGTATGCGTGGTGGCTGGACGCATTTTGGTGAAATATGCAGGCTAGAAAGCCTGCTCTCCGTACGGAACCCAGATGTTCTTGATCTCGGTTGCTTTGCGCAGGAACTCTTCGCTCTGGCCGTGAACAGGATTGGCCCAGTCGCGGTACTTGCCGTAGTTGAGCCATGTGCGTTTCATGTTCACCGATGCTTCGAACTCGATCATCTTCGACAGATCCTTGCTGCTGAAGTACCAGATGCCGTCTACACCGTCATGCTTGGCGAGTATCTCCGTCAGTTCCGCGTGGCTTCCCGTGATGATGTTCACCGCTCCCGGCGGCAGATCCGACGTCTCGAAGATCTGATAGAAGTCCGTCGCGGACAGAGGATATGGTTCCGAAGGGATGGCGATAATCTGATTGCCCCGCGCGAGGGCGGGCATCACCGTCGAAACGAAACCGAGGAGAGGGAAGTCATTGGGACAGACTATGCCCATGACTCCGATCGGCTCCGGCATAGCCATGGCGACGCCGCGCATCGGAATATGATGCACGTGACCGTCATACTTGTCCGCCCACGCGGCGTAGTAGTAGATGCGCTCGATCGAGAGCGCCACTTCCTTCTGCGCAGATTTCGCATCGGCGCCCGTCATATGCATGATGCGTGCGGCGAATTCATCGTCGCGGCGTGAGAGGTTCTCGGCGATGTAGAAGAGCACCTGTGCCCGGCCGTGACCGTGCATGCCGCTCTGCCACTTGTGGGCCGTGTGCGCGGATTCCACCGCGTTACGGATATCCTTGCGGTTTCCTCGACTGACTTCGCCGACGATCTCCCTGCCGGGTCCGCGCACTTTGACGCTGTAGCCGCCGTCAGGGCGAACCTGTTTGCCGGCAATAAACATCTTCGCGGTCTGGTCGATTTCCGGCAACATGACTTCCGGCAGATCTGCCGGCTTCTTTGCCGCTGTTTTCGGTCTCTTCACAAAAGACTGTTTGCGAAACTCCCGTTCCCAGCGCGGTTTCACAAACTCGTACATGCCTTCGATACCGCCTTCGCGTCCGTAGCCGGACTCACGGTAGCCGCCGAAGCCCGCCGCTGCATCAAACTGGTTCGTGCAGTTTACCCAGACCACGCCGGCTTTCAGTTTCGGCGCAATGTCGAGGGCGAGATTCAGGTTCTCCGTCCAGACGCTTGCGGCGAGGCCGTAACGCGTGTTGTTCGCGAGTTCCACTGCTTCGACGGGAGTACGGAACGACATGCTCACCAGAACCGGACCGAATATTTCCTCGATAACTATGGTCGAGCTCGGTTCAACGCCCGTGCAGAGCGTCGGCGGATGATAGTAGCCGGTCGTTGGAACCGGTGTAGAGGGCTGCCAGATCCGGGCGCCTTCTTTGCGGCCGATCTCGACAAACTTCTTGATAGTGTTGAGCTGTGTTTCGTCGACGACCGCCCCGATATCGACGGCTTTATCCAGGGAATGTCCGACACGGAGGGTTTCCATGCGTGCCTTGATCTTCCGGATCAACTTATCTTCTACACTCTCCTGGACGAGAAGCCGTGAGCCGGCGCAGCACACCTGCCCCTGGTTGAACCATATGGCATCGACGACGCCCTCGACAGCGCTGTCGAGATCGGCATCTTCAAAGACGATGAACGGGGATTTCCCTCCGAGCTCCATCGTCAGCTTCTTTCCCGAGCCCGCGGCCGACTGTCGAAGTCCCTGGCCGACGCCCGTTGATCCCGTGAACGTGACCTTCGCCACGTCCGGATGATCGACAATAGCCTGGCCCGCGCGGCTTCCCTTCCCTGTAACGATGTTCAGCACGCCGGGCGGCAGACCGATCTGATCGCACATGTCCGCAAAGGCAAGCGTCGAAAGCGACGTCAACTGCGCCGGCTTCAGGACGACGGTGTTGCCTGCGGCGAGAGCGGGTGCGATCTTCCACACGAAGATCAGAAACGGGAAGTTCCACGGAACGATTCCTCCGACGATGCCGAGCGGTTCGTAGTCGGACAGTTTCGAGTCCATGAGTTGAGCCCAGCCGGCATGGTGGTAGAAGTGGCGGGCTGCGAGGGGCACATCGATATCGCGCGACTCACGGATCGGTTTCCCGTTGTCCAGGGACTCCAGAACAGCAAAGAGGCGGGAGTTCTTCTGGATCTGCCGTGCGATCGCATAGAGATAACGTGCGCGCCCGTGACCGCCGAGTCCGGCCCACAGGGGCTGCGCGACCTTTGCCGCCGCGACGGCCTTGCCGACGTCTTCTTTTGTCGCGGAAGCAAACTCGCAGAGCTGAGATTTATCCGCGGGGCAGATTGCGGGGAGGTATTCTCCGCCGCCTGGCTTCTGCCATTTGCCGTTGACGTACAGTTCAAACTTACGATTAAACGAGTCGAGCCATTCGTCGGCCATGGCCCTGCTTTCAGGAGCGGGTCCGTATTCCATTGTTTTGAGTATTTCTTCTACCTTCATCGGATCACTCCTTATGCCATCGGGTGGCGGTTATAAGCTGAATAACGCCCGCTTACGTGATACTCCAACTGGCGTTCAATATCTGAAAGCAGACTGCTTGCCCCGATCCGGAAGAGATCAGGTTGAAGCCACCTGTCGCCGAGTTCCTCTTTCATAAGCACGAGCCACTGCAGCGCATCCTTTGCCTTGCTGACCCCGCCGGCGGGCTTGAATCCCACCCTGTATCCCGTCTCATCGCGGTAGTTCCTGATCGCCCTTACCATCGCAAGGCCGACCGGAAGCACGGCGTTGATATGTTCTTTTCCGGTGGACGTCTTGATGAAATCGGCTCCGGCCATCATGCAGACCACGCTGGCTTTGGCCACGTTTCGCAGTGTCGCCAGGTCGCCGGTGGCGAGGATCGTTTTCATATGCGCGTCGCCGCATGCTTCGCGGAACCGGCAGACTTCCTTGTAGAGGGCTTTCCAGTTCCCGGTGAGCACATGAGTGCGGGTAATGACGATGTCGATTTCGTCTGCCCCCGCCTTCACCGATGCTTCGATCTCGGCGACTCGCTGTTTGAAAGGCGAGAGTCCTGCGGGGAAGCCCGTGGAGACCGCCGCGACCGGGATGCGTGAGCCGGCCAGCTCTTTGACTGCTGTCGCCACCATGTTGTGGTACACGCAGACAGCCGCAGTGGTGAGTCCGATGTCGCCGACGCCCAAAGCCTCGAGAATATCGGTGCGAATCGGATGTTTTGCTTTTGCGCACAGACGCTCAACGCGTCCGGGCGTATCGTCGCCCGAGAGGGTCGTCAAGTCGATCAGCGAAACGGCCTTGAGCATCCAGGCGATCTGCCAGTCCTTTTTGATCGAACGGCGGCTTCCCAGTGTCGCGGCCCGGCGTTCGATCGCGCTCAGGTTGGCGGGCAGATACCTTACGGCGTCTTCATCGAAGGGGATCCCGGGGTTTCGCTTTATGCGATCAGTCTTCATGATCGACTTTGCCGCAGTCGATTTAGCGGCGGACGATTTTCTTTTGCCCGCCTTAGAGGTCTTGGTCTGCGTCATAGGACTTCCCCCATGGTAAGAAGCCGGTCCGCAACCCCATGTTGCGGCCGGGTGCGCAGTGTTCTGAAGTGGTGACTTTCACAACAAATTGATCGTAATTATACACATTATCAAGATGTTCTAAACAACGAACGTGAACAAAAAATAGTTGCCGGACGCTGACATCAAGGCTTCCCGGTCGGCGGAGAAAGGCATCCGCAAAAGAATTTGATTATCAGGACTGCTTGGAGAACAGTAGGAGAGTGGTTAACTTAAATGGTCTTTCAACAGAAACAGGGAGTGCATCATGGACCACGTATACAAGCAGGTAGAGTTGACCGGATCGTCGAAAGTCAGCATACAGGACGCCATCGAGACGGCTGTCGCACGCTCGTCCGAGACAATCCGGGAAATGAGATGGTTTCAGGTAACTGAGACCCGCGGGCACATCGAAGATGGAAAAGTAGCTCACTGGCAGGTGACCGTCAAAATCGGGTTTCGCGTGGATCACTGAGGCCTTGTGCGCCGCGGGACGTCAAGTGTTTCAACTTCATCCACAGCTTGAGCGGGACTGCATTGATGCGGGCTCTCTCCCTCTGTGCAGGCTTCTGCTGATGAATGATTCCACTTACCCCTGGTTCATACTTGTTCCCCGGCGCGAGGGGATTCGCGAGATACACGAGCTGTCCGAGGAGGATCAGCGACAACTCATCCGTGAAATATCTTCCTTCTCGTCCTTCATCCAGGAGTCGTTCGGCGCGGAAAAGATGAATGTCGCCGCGCTCGGCAACATGGTTCCCCAACTCCACATACATGTGATTGCCCGCTACGCATCCGATCCGGCCTGGCCTGGCCCCGTGTGGGGAAAGGTCCCCGCACGACCCTACGCCGACGAAGACCTCGCCCGCGTCCTCTCGTCCGTTCGCGAGTTTCAACATGGCGCTGAGTGACGAATATCTCGATTTCGTCGTGGAGCAGCTGTCCTGCCTGGGCGACGTCACGGCACGCAAAATGTTCGGCGGTGCCGGAATCTACTTTGAAGGTTTATTCTTTGCTCTTGTGGCCGACGATGTTCTGTACTTCAAGGTGGATGAGGCGAATCAAGGGGATTATGAAGCATTGGGCATGAAGGCGTTCAAACCTTATGGCGAGAATTCGTATGCGATGCAGTATTATGAAGTCCCGACGGATATTTTTGAGAATGTCGATTCGCTACGGGAATGGGCGATGAGCTCCATTGCCGCGGCGAGGAGGAAGAAGAAGTGAGCGAAGATCGGAATCATTCTTCGCGCGGACGGCTTCAGGAAATTATCTTCGAGGCCGATACGCCTCTCGGCAAGCTTTTCGACGTCGTTCTGATCATCAGCATCGTTTTCAGTGTTCTCGTCGTTATGCTGGACAGCGTTGCCTCGGTCAGGGAGCATCACGGCGATCTTCTGACGAAGCTGGAGTGGTTCTTCACCATCCTCTTCACAGTTGAATACGCCTTGCGGCTCTACTGCGTCCGTCGTCCGCTGCTCTACGCGCGCAGTTTCTTCGGCGTGATCGACCTGTTGGCGGTCCTCCCGACATACATCGGCGTTCTTCTGCCCGGAAGTCATTACCTTGCGGTTATCCGTGTGCTCAGGGTCCTGCGGATCTTCCGCGTGTTAAAACTTGCCCAGTATCTCGGCGAGGCGAGGATATTAATGCAGGCGGTGAAGGCCAGCGCGCGCAAGATTGTCGTTTTCCTTTTTGTCGTACTTACTCTGGTGGTCGTATTGGGATCCGTAATGTATGTCGTCGAAGGCGGCGAGAACGGTTTCACCAGTATACCGCAGAGCGTCTACTGGTCCATCGTCACTCTCACGACAGTCGGATACGGAGACATCTCTCCCCAGACGCCTTTGGGCCAGGCTCTGGCGGCGGTGATTATGATTCTCGGGTACAGTATCATTGTTGTGCCGACAGGATTCGTCGCTGTCGAGACCGCGGTTACGGTCAAGCAAGGCCGGATATCGACGCAGTCATGTCCGACATGCAGTGCGGAAGGTCACGATGTGGATGCGGTTTACTGCAAGTACTGCGGAGGGAGGCTATAATTCAAAGTTTAAAGTTTAAAGTTCAAAGTTTAGAGGTAGGCATCTTTCACTTTGAACTTTAAACTTTGAACTTTGAACTTCTGCCCCGCTGCTTTCCCGTCTAAAGTGACTTCAAGCAACCGACGGGCGGAAATATGTTCGACATCATCATCGCGGGAAACGTCAACCTTTGCACCACAGTACAGGTGGGTGCATTTCCCGTTGAGTATGCCAAGACGCGCTATGTGCGGCACGGCATATCCGATCACGTATCCGGTGTCGGTTTAAACGTGAGCGCGTCGATAGCGTCTCTAGGTCATCGCCCCTGTCTGTCCGGAGTCATCGGAAACGATGTGATCGGGGACGTGATCATCACCGAACTCGATAGGCGCGGGATAGGCGCGGAAGGTGTAGTGCGCGACTACGACGCCACGCCGCGCAGTCTCGTTCTTGAAGGCGAGGGCGGGATGGGCGCCATCTTCACGGATCTGAAAGACGATCAGGTGTATCAGTATCCGGAAGACAGTTTCCGTGCGTTGCTCGAGTTTGCGGAGCGGGTTCACGTAACGAACATCAACTGGGCATATCCCCTCGCCCTGCTGGCGAAAGAGGCGGGCAAGCCGGTCTCAACCGACGTGCAGTCTATCTTCACGCTGGACGATCCTTACAACAAGCGGTTCATCGAGATCGCGGACCTCGTTTTCTTCAGTGACGAACAGCTTGATGTCAGTATTGAAGATGTAATGAAGCGGTTGTGGCATGAATTCGATGTGCAGGTTGCCGTGTGCGGAAGAGGGCCAAGCGGCGCCACGATGGGGGTGAGAGATCAGGAGACGCTTTACACGGTCAAACCTCTCATGACCCGGCCTCCCGTCAGCACGACCGGCGCGGGTGATGCGATGGTCGGCAGTTTTCTTTCGAGTCTTCTGACGCACTACAACGAAGTGGATGCCCTTATCCGCTCGCAGATATTCGCGGGGCATAAAATAGGTGAAGTGGGCTCGACAAGCGGATTGATGTCCCGACACGACCTTGACGCGGCTTTCGCGGCAGTGAAGCCCGGGCGCGTAGCCGCACGATCGCTCGCCGCGGAAGTCTGATGAACTCTCGCCCGTTCAGGATGCTTCGCGTCATTCTCGTCGCTTATGTGGCAATGGTTCTCTGTACTTTGCTTGTTTCAGACCGCATCGTCTTTCAGCCAACATGGCTTGCCGCTCGCGAGGATATCGGCGGGTTGATTCTTGAACGCGCGTTCATTTCAGCCCTCCGGGTCCAGACGGCGATCCCGCTCTTTGAACGTTGAACTTTGAACCTTGAACTCCGTCCTGTTTTCCGTTTCCATCCTGGTCAGTAGCGTGGGGGAAGCGCTGAAACCAGGAAGGAGACTTCAACATGAAGTGTGCACGTCTCGTACTAGTTCTCACCATTACCGCAGTTATCTCCGTCGGATCAGCCTTTGCGTATGATCTGCCCGCCTTGAACCTCGGCTTTACCAGTTTCCTGGACGGCGGACCGCCCGCGGGCCCCGGAGTATATGTGACGGAGTATGTCCAGTACTACAGCACGGATGAGTTCAGAGATCTTGCGCTTGGCGGAGCCGAGCCTGAGTTGGATGTATGGGTCAGCCTCTCGCAATTGATCTATCAGGCCGAGGAAGAAGTGCTGGGCGCCCGCTGGGGACTGGACGTAATCATCCCCTATGTGGGTTTCGATCTGGATTCTGACGGCACGCCTCTGAGCGCGAACGAATACGGTTTTGGCGACATATTGGTCGGGCCATTTCTGCAGTGGGATCCTGTAATGGGCGAAAACGGGCCGGTCTTCATGCATCGCGTTGAGTTCCAGATGATCTTCCCGACGGGCGATTACGACAACGAGAAAACGCTCAATGCCGGCGCGAACTATTTCTCGTTCAATCCATACTGGTCGGGCACCTGGTTCATCACGCCCAAGTGGACCACAACGGCCCGCATTCACTATCTCTGGAATGGTAAGAATGATGATCCCGGCGCTATCGCTCCGGGAGTGGTTCCCAATGACACGCAGGCCGGGCAGGCTGTTCATGCCAACTTTGCGGTGGCTTACGCGGTTACGCCGATGATTCACGCGGGGATCAACGGTTACTATCTCAAGCAGATCGACGAGTTCGAAGTCGACGGCAAGAATGTCGATGACACAGAAGAGGAAGTGTTCGCGATCGGACCCGGCGCGGTTGTCCACTTCTCGCAGAACTCCCATCTGTTCCTGAATGCGTATTTTGAGAGCGGAGTGGAAAACCGAACCGAGGGCACCCGCGTTAATCTGCGGTACGTGCATCACTTTTAGCCGGCCGACACCACCCGATGCCTGATACCCGTTACCGGATTCCGGATGGGGATGCTAAGATCCGGCATCCGGGAGGACTCCATGGGCGGCAAGCTTTGCCCCAAAATCATTCTTGAGGGAACGCGGTTAACGTTTAAGACGGAGATCGCGTTCGCCCTCAACGAGCATCCGCGGGTCGTCGGCCCGCGCAAGTATGCCTATCACTCGCCTGTCGTATCGGGTGAGTGGTGCGCGTTTACGAACTATCCCTGGGGGCGCGGGCTGATCAACTTCAATCCGGATGAAGAACAGCTCGCGATGGAGACGTATGAAACCTGGGTGAAGTTGTTTGAACAGCTGCGATACTACTCCTGGATCGTCGACCGGTTTCACATTTCGACGCAGGCGTTTCAGGAGCGCGAACACGGAAAGCTCTATGACTTCAACTGGCTGGAGCAACGGCTTAAGGCCGTCGGCTTTTGCATCGTGTTCTGCACGAGGACGCCGGAGTCATTCGACGCGGCCCGCGAAAGACGACTGAAAGTCTCCGGCAAACCGGATCAATACGACGATCTTCAACAGTTCGTCGACGAGCAGAAGCAGATGCGCAGGCTGATCGCGGAATCCATGCTCCCCGTCCTCGAACTCGACGTTTCTGACAACGACATCGCCAGGGCAACGGACCGCGTCGCCGACTGGTTGGAAGAAACCGGTATGTTGCATGCAGACTACTGAGGTGTGATATCTCACGCCAAGACGCGAAGACGCAAATGTAGCCGCAGCGCGTGAGCGCCGTGGACGGACGGCCACGCGACTACGCTTTGAGGGGCAGTTCTTTGCGTCCTTGAGCGTTAGCGGCTCCTCTGTATAATGCTTTGATCTGGGGAGAGAGCGGTCTATTTGGATAAGAAGTCTCTATCTGAACGCGATATCTGCACGAAGTTC
>JAHIZV010000013.1 GCA_018814445.1 Verrucomicrobiota bacterium
CTTAAGGCGCCTTCAGGATGCAGCGGCCAAAGAAAGGCACAGCCCTGAAGGGCTTTCCGCTCGGCGGAAACGGCAGACAATAGATGAAGTTTGTATCGTTGTGTAATCAATGCTGTCCGTCTTCGGCCCGCTTAGCGGGACTGCGTCGTGACATGTAAGGTATGTCGTGGCCTCGGGTCAGTGGCGAATGGCGCTGACTTAAGACCACGACATGCCTTACGGCATTGACTACAAACAATGCGAACTTCATCCATTGTTCGTAGTTAAGCCCGTCAGGGCTGTGCTTTTCTTTGCCTGGCGCATCCGAAAGTGGCCTTAAGTCAGCGGCATTCCCTGGCGGATGGTTCACTTGAAAGAAGTTCCGGGTCGTTTCAGAAAAGCCGGAAAGAGGTCTCGGCTATCATTCAGAATGTGAGGAGTGCCATGAAATCCACGCAATAAGTGTATGGTGACTGGTTTGCGAAAGGGCATCTTCGAGTGTACAGTTTCCGGGCGGGGGAGCGAAACGGCTTGCCTATGTTAAGAGGGATATTTCTATGAAAGTTCCGTCAGTCAGAGATCTCATGGTGACCAGGGTGATTACACTTCGGCCGGAGATGGATATCTACGAGGCGATCAATCATCTGCTCAAGAACAGGATTTCCGGCGCGCCGGTCGTGGACGCGGAGATGCATCCGGTCGGGATGCTGTCGGAGAAGGACTGCCTGCGCATCTTTGCCAACGGCGCCTATCATCAGATAGCGGGGCGGCACGTATCCGAATACATGTCCGTCGATCTCAGCACAGTTTCCCCCGACGACGGTCTGTTCACAGTGGCGGATATCTTCCTCAGGAACGCATTCCGGCGTCTGCCTGTTGTTGAAGACGGCATCCTGGTCGGCCAGATCAGCCGACGCGATGTGCTCGATGGCAGCCGCAAAATATGGGAATTATCTCCGATGACGCGGCCATGGACGGATTCCAAGTACCTGAGCGAGGAACTGAAAGCCGCGCTCAAGAGTCCGGGGACGAAAGATTATGAGATATAGAGTGGGCCCGCGGCCGATTTCGGATACCGGATTCCTGATGCCGAATGAGCCGGAAAAATCCGAGTGACTCAGTTCTTGCTGCTACGTTTCCTAGCCTTCCTTCCCGAAACCCTAACACCGAACACCGAAACCCCGGTCACCACAAAACCATTGCGGGCATTGCCGTTTTCGTGTATCAATTTCGGCTCTTTTCGAGCTTTCGGGATGTGAAATCGTTCCGGTGCGCAGCAATGGATATGTGTTAGAGGAGTGTCATGAAGAACATCGCAATCTCGGACGTCCGCAATTTCGCTATTCTTGGCCATTCAGGAGCCGGTAAGACCACCCTGCTGGATTCTATTCTCTTCAAGATGGGGATCAATGACCGCCAGGGATCGCCGGATAATGGATCCAGCATGTCCGATTACACGGACGAGGAAAGAGAGCACAAGATATCGATCTGGGCGACGCCGTTCGACGGGATCTACACTTCAAAATCAGGGAAGTCAGTCAACCTCGTCATGACGGACACACCCGGCTATGCGGACTTCTATGGTCAGGTGGTTTCCTCCTGTGCTGTTGCAGATGCATCGCTGATAGTGATCGATGCGTCCGCCGGCATTCAGGTCGGCACGAATCGCGCATGGAGGCTTGCCGTCGCTCGCAGTATGCCGCGCGGCATCGTCGTAACCGGGCTCGACAAAGACAACGTCAGTTTTGAGGGTACGCTCGCCGCGATTCAGGAAGTGTGGGGCAAATGCTGCCGGCCGGCTACGCTGCCAACTGCTGACGCGTCCGCCGTGGCCTCCGTTCTCGGCGCGAACCCGCCCGAGGAATTGGCTGACCGCATTGCGGAGATCAAGGGCGCCCTTATTGAGTACGCTGCGGAAACCGACGACACGCTGCTTGAGAAGTACCTCGGTGGCGAAGATCTGTCTCCGGAGGAGATTTCATCCGGCCTGCACGGCGCAGTCCACGCCGGCTCCCTGATTCCTGTATTTGCCGTTTCAGGCAGAACCATGCTCGGCGTGGAGGAAATGCTGGATGCTATCAGCCTGCTCTTTCCTTCGCCCGAGGACACCGGCATCAAGGATGTAGAGGGCAATGCGCTTGCCGTGGACCCTGACGCACCTTTCTGCGGACATGTGTGGCGCGCGGTGAACGATCCTTTTGTGGGTCAGCTCTCCTTCGTACGCGTCTTCAGCGGTACGCTGAAATCCGACAGTGAGATGTTTAATGCGACCACGGATGAGAAGGAACGTGTCGGTCAACTCCTCATCGTGAACGGCAAGAAGCAGGAGAAAGTCGCGGCTGTCACTGCCGGAGACGTCGTGGCCATTCCAAAGCTGAAGAACACGAGTCTGAATGACAGCCTCTGCGCTATGGGGCACCATATAAAGGTGACGCCGATCGAATTTCCCCATCCCGTCACCTCGTACGCGGTATTTCCTAAGTCCAAAGGCGATGAAGACAAGCTGGCTACGGGCATTTCGCGAGTCGCGGAAGACGACCCGACGATTCTTGTCCAGCGTAACGAGGAGACGTCAGAAATGATTATTGCCGGCATGGGCGATGTGCAGCTCGAAGTTGCCGTGGAGAAGATGAAGAAACGCAGCAATGTCGAAGTGGAACTTCGCACGCCCAAAGTGGCTTATCGTGAGACGATCACTGCCGCCGGAGAAGGCCATTACAAGCACAAGAAACAGTCCGGCGGCCGCGGGCAGTATGGTGACGTGTATCTGCGGGTCGAGCCCTGCAGTCCTGATGATGAAGAGACGTTTGTGAATGCGATTGTTGGGGGCGCGATTCCCGGCAACTTCATCCCCGCGGTTCAGAAGGGTCTCGTAGATGGAATGGAGAAGGGGCCTTTGGCTGGCTACAAAGTCATCAACGTCAAGACCACGCTTTACGATGGGTCCTATCATGATGTCGACTCGTCTGAAATAGCCTTCAAGATCGCCGGCTCCCGTGCATTGCACGAGGCCATGGAAAAAGCCCGGCCTGTACTCCTCGAGCCGATCATGGAAATCAAGGTAATGATACCGGGCGACTTCATGGGCGACGTGAATGGCGACCTGAGTCACAAGCGGGGCAGAATCCTCGGCATGGGCTCGGAGAACGGCATGCAGGTGATTACCGCGGAAGCGCCGCAGGCGGAACTGTTCAAATACTCCTCCGAACTTCGCAGCATGACGGGCGGCCGCGGCAGTTTTGAGATAAGATTTCTCCGGTACGAGACCGTTCCCTCAAACGTCGCGCAGAAAGTGATCGCCGCGGCGCAGAAAGAGAAAGAGGAAGAATAGCTTAAGAATGGGGGAAAGACCGAAAGGGAGAATGGGCGAAATACGCGCTCTCCCAGTCGCCCTTTCTCCCAATCTCCCATTCAAGGGGAGGTCGAAAGGGCGGTAATATGTCTGGTCATAGCAAATGGGCAAACATCAAACACAAGAAGGCCGCGGCTGACAACAAGCGCGGCAGAATCTTCAGCAAACTGGCTAAGGAGATCATGGTGGTCGCGCGCCACGGCGGCGGTGATCCAGCCGCGAATATCGCGCTTCGTACGCTCATCCAGAAGGCTCGCGGTTTTAACATGCCGGCAGACAATATTGACCGAGCCATCAAGAAAGGCACGGGAGAACTGGAGGGCGCGGCGCTCGAAGAGATGATCTACGAAGGCTATGCATCGGGCGGTGTGGCCGTGATTGTCGAAGCGCTCAGCGACAACAGGAACAGGACGGCCGCCGATGTGCGGCACGCGTTCACAAAGCACAATGCGAGTTTCTCCGGGCAGGGGAGTGTCGCCCGCTCATTCCAGCGCAAAGGCCTGATTCTTGTGAAAGCAGACGCGGTCGAGGAAGAGAAGCTCATGGAACTTGTTCTGGAAGCGGGCGCGGAGGATATGAACCGCGAGGGCGACGAGTACGAGATCGTGGCGGAACCCTCTGTCTTCATGGATGTTGTGGACGTTCTGAACGCCGCCGAAGTGCCCATTGAGAACTCTGAAGTCACACTGCTTCCGGATACCTACATGGAAATTACTGATGCCGGCCAGGCTGCGGCACTTATGCGCTTTGTGGAAGCTCTTGAAGATCTGGATGACGTCCAGAATGTCTACACGAACCTTGATATCAGCGATGCCGCCATGGCGGCAATAGGTGAAGGGTAATTGATTGGTCCATACGCTTAGAGTCCTGGGCGTAGACACTTCGCTCCGGTCCACCGGTGTAGGAGTAGTCGCGGCAAAAGGATCCTCCCTGTCACTTGTTTCGTGTGGCGTCATCAAGAATGCTCCCAAGCTCAAGCACTCAACGTGCCTTTCGAATATCCTTTCCGGAATCCAGGATCTCCTTCGGGAAGCTGAACCGGACGCGGTTGCTGTTGAAGGCGCGTTCTTCGCGAAGAACGCAAAAACCGCAATGGTCCTCGGGCAGGCTCGTGGAGTCGTGCTTGCGGCCTGCTCTGCCGGGGGTATTCCAGTCTATGAGTATTCGCCGCGAAAAGTGAAGCAGGCCACAGTCGGCTTCGGCGGTGCCAGCAAGGATCAGGTTGCAAAAATGGTCGTCCGCCTTCTCAGCCTGAAAGAGGAGCCGCCCGAGGACGCCACAGATGCCCTGGCCATAGCCATCTGTCATGTTCACAGCCTCACGGGACATGCCGCGCTGGATGCGGAAGAGATTTGATGAGCCTGTAGCCAGCCTCGGCGGGACCGGACCGGGGTATGTCCGTCGTCATCGGGTTCTCTCACATGACTTCGCCTTGTCCGTTCACGCGGCCGCGCTTTGTATCATTGGACGTATCGCCCTTTCCCAACCAACGTGGCCTGGACGCGTCACATGCCGAGGAATATACGAATCGCGTTGAAACCACCATTGTCGTATATGTATAGAGTCATGAAGCTACTGGGGCCCTCACCGTCACCTATGAACCAAGCCCACGTTGGGACTATGACCGCATCAAGGTCGGTTACCACAAATGTATCAGTTGCCGTTGTGAAGATATCGCCAACAGACAAGTTTGCCCAGATATAGTCCTGCGCTGCTTCGACTCCATAACCGCTCAAGCCGCCTCCGTTGATAAAGGCGGCTGTGACGCCCGCTTGGAATGCCTCGCCATCAACGATACGGGGAGCGTTCGGATCCCTTGTGAATAGTGCGGAGAGGGTGATGCCCGCCCGTGGTACGACTACCGTTCGAGATGAGACTTTCCAGCCATCACTCCACCCGCTGAAGAACCAGCCGATGTTTGGCGTCGCACTTATCTGGGCAACTGTTCCGGCGGGAACCACGCCGGAACCAGCAGGAAGAGGTCCGTCTGCTGTATTGGCCGAAACCACACCTCCGTCCAGCGGATTGGCCGCTAGAATGACGGAGGCCCATTCAATGCCTGTCATGACCGGGACGGTTCCTGCATAGCCGAACTGGGTTTCGGCGAACCCCGCCGTACTCTGGAAGAAATACCAGTTGCCGCCGGGCGCGTAGTAGCATCCGAAATCAGTCACCCCGTCTCCGTCGAAGTCATTCTCGACCGCTGAACCGATCATCAATGCTGCAAAATAGAGGCAAGTCAAGATGATCGCGGTGGTTGCTCTGTGCATTTACTCCTCTCCTTCCCTGACCGCAAGACAATACAAACATATAGAACAAATAAGACTCACGACAAAAACGCGTGTACGCTCTCATGACAAGGAAGTCAAGACATCTGACAGACATCTTGCATGGCTCCTGCTGGCACCAGTGATAGAGGGGGTCGCCGTAGCGTCTGTGCCCGGACCGGGGGCAACGACCCCGGTTACAGGAGGGCGGACAGGGACGTAAAGTGATCGGCATCCGGCATCCGGTGGTGATAGGGTAGGCACCATGAAGAATCGACAGGAAACGGAGCAGATATTCAACCGCTTGCGCGAGCTTTCGGAACGGGACTGCACGGTCGCTCTTGCAACTATCATCAAACTGGACGGTTCGGCCTATCGCCGCCCGGGAGCAAAAATGCTCATTGAAGAGGACGGCGGAATGTCGGGCAACGTGAGCGGGGGCTGTCTTGAAAACGACCTGCGCGAGAATGCGCTCGATGCCATCCGGTCGGGTAAATCGCGTAAGGTTCATTACGATACGAGCGGCGAGGAAGATCGACTGTGGGGCATGGGTCTCGGCTGTGACGGTGCGGTCGATATCATCGTGCGCCCATTCAAGCCGTCCACATACGCTGCCCTCATAGGAGAAGTCTGCGAGAGGTACAGCGGAGATGAGCCGTTTTCCCTCTGCACGGTGACCGATCCTGCCGTGACGTCGGATTTCATGTACGTCGGGGACATTGACGCGGAAGATCGGGACGGGATTTTTGTCGAACGCGTAGCACCGGCTCCGCGGGTGGTGGTGATAGGCGCCGGTGACGACGCTATACCCCTCGCGGCATACGCGGCCGACAGCGGCTTTCGCGTGACGCTGGTGGACCATCGGTCGGCGTACCTGACCGACGACCGATTCCCGTGTGCCGACTTCGTGCAGATGCGATTTGATGACAAGCATGACCTGCCACTCGGCGAGCACACATATGTCGTGCTGAAGACTCATGCGATTATTCACGACAAGGCCTGGGTGAAGAGGCTTGTTGAGTCGCCCGCACCCTACATAGGTATTCTGGGGGCAAAGAAACGCCGCGAGGAGATCCTCGCTGAAGTTGATCCGAAGCATCACGGCAGGATCTTCGGACCGGTCGGCCTCGATCTTGGCGCAGAAGGTGCAGAGCAGGTGGCCGTAAGCATCGTGGGTGAGATTCTCGCAGTCCGTTCCGGCCGCGCCCCCGGTCATCTTCGAGACAGAACCAGGCCGATTCACCAATGAAGTTGTTGTCCATCTCCCTGGCAGCGTTGTCTCTGAGCGCCGCCGCACTCGCCGACCAGGGCGGTAGTGAACTCAGCTCAATTCTGCAGGCCATGGCGGAACGAATGAGTTCGATAAAGACTGTTCGCGTCAGCGGAGAATGGACAGTCGAAGTCGGCGGCGGGGAAGGATACGAGACGAACCTGCCGGTTTCAATCGTCTTTCAGAGGCCCGACAGAATGCGGTTCCAATCGGGAGACACGATGTTTGTCGCCAATGGGTCGAATGTCTGGCTTCGCCCGCCGATGAAGAAGCCGTATCTCTGCAAAGCCCGGAAGGGGACCGTCGTCGACGCTCTGGCGGACGATGATGTTTCACCATTCCTCTTCCTGATGCCCGACAAAAGAGCCCTTGTCAGCGCAGATCCGCTGAAGGAACTGAATGCATTTTCTTCAAAGGCCGAGATTACTGTTCTTGAGGCGGGCCGTCTCGATGGCCATCCCTGCTGGATTGGCACAACACGGTTGAAGATCGGCTCGATCCCGGGAAAAGAAGCTGAGTTCACAGTGTTCGTCGATAAGGAATGCGGTCTCGTTCGTCGGGCCGAGCAGGTTGTCGGGAGACCGCCCGCGGTTGCAGAGGATCAAGCCGACAATGATCGGCTGCAGAACATGAAATATACGTACGTCCTCTCTGAAATCGTTGTGAATGGCGAAGTGTCTGATGAAGATTTTCGATTCGACCCCGGCGAAGATGAAAGCCGGGTAGAGGGCTTTATTGTTCCGACTGCCAGGGGAGACGCCGATCAATCCACGATACCGGGAGAACCATCTCCTGATTTCGAAGAGAAGCGTTTCAAGAAGATATGGGAACATAAGATGGAGAACGTGGCCGGTGACAGCGGCGGGCGTGCAACTATCAGAATTCCGCCTGAGTACATCGTGGTTCGATCCGGCGACCAATTGAACGTCTTTGAGGCGCGGTCCGGTACACCGCGCCCGAGCATAGCGTCGTCCGCCGAGGTCAAAGAGAAAGTCGAAGAGGCGAGGTTCTTCTACACGGAAGCGGCAAATGGACCGCTGGTTGTCGCAGTTCAAGCTTTCGACCATTCAAAGGACGCGTTCGTCACATATATAGGCGAGACGGGTGAGGAAGTGTGGAGCCTGCTGGTTGACGAGTCCATGCATGTTCGTGAAGCCGGTATTGTGCCGACGGGTCGCGATCAGGACGCCCTGTTCATGATCGTGTGCCCCAATGAATTCTGGCTGTTCGATCTCGAGGGAAAAGAGGTCCTTCGGCAGAAGATCGGCCGTCAGGATGATTTCATGGTAACTGACTTGGACGGCGACGGGTCAGCTGAATTCTATGTCATCGGGGGCGCCGTGACCTGTTATGATCTGGCGCCTGAAAACCCGGCTGAACAATGACTTGTCTGCTTTCGGCAAATCATTAGAGTGAGCCCTTCAGACTTTCAGAACTGGATTTAGGAGGCGTACATGTCAGCAAGGATCCTGGATGGAAAGGCCATCGCGGCCGAAATGCGCGAAGAACTGAAGGCGAAAGTAGCCGAGTTGAAGGGCAAAGGCGTCACTCCCGGACTGGGCGTGCTGCTGGTCGGCGATGATCCCGCGTCGCGTTCTTACGTGACGGCCAAGGAGAAGGCCTGTGAGAATACCGGCATCTACTCCCGTGAGGAACGTCTTCCCGCCACGGCAACAAGGGAAGAGATCCTCAATGTGGTCAACGCCTACAACGCAGACGACAGAATCAACGGGATACTCGTTCAACTGCCTCTTCCCGATAAGTCCATGGAGCAGGCAGTGATCAATGCTATTGATCCCGACAAAGACGTAGACGGATTTCATCCTGTGAACATCGGGCGCATGCTGCTTGGAGAACCGTGTTTCCTGCCGTGCACGCCGCACGGCATTCTGCACATTCTGAAGCGATCGGGCATTAAGACATCGGGTGCTGATGTCGTCGTCCTGGGCCGCAGCAATATCGTTGGCCGCCCGCTGGTGAACATGCTGACACAGAAAAGCGATATGGGAAACGCGACGGTGACCATGTGTCACACGCGAACCAAAGATGTAGCCAAATACACGCGTGAGGCTGACATCGTCGTCGCTGCTGCCGGCGTGCCCAACGCGCTGACGGCCGACATGATCAAGGACGGGGCTGTGGTCATCGACGTAGGTGTCAATCGTGTTGAGGACGCTTCCGCAAAGAGGGGTTATCGCCTGGTAGGCGATGCGGACTTCGATGCGTGCAAAGAAAAGGCCTCTGCCATAACTCCCGTGCCGGGCGGTGTCGGCCCGATGACGATTACGATGCTGCTCTACAACACCGTTGAATCCGCCGCGCGGCGAGTTTCGTAGAATCGGTTTCCAATCTGCATAGTGTTTGGATACTCGCGCAAAGCCGCAAAGGCTTCTCTGGGGGAGAATCTCCTACTCTTCTTCTTTGCGCCTCTGCATCTTTGCGTGATGATTTCCTATCGGAGTCCCAGGATCAGAATCAGGAAAAGCCCGAGCATAATCAGAGCACCCCAGAGCTTCATGTTGCGCTGGGTTGTTGAGGGGGCCGGAAAGTGATAGCCGCAGATCGGACAGCGGTTGTTGTTGGCGGGGACTTCGCAGGCGCATGCGGGACATTCACGGGCGCCGAAGGCTTTTCGGGTATCCACCTTCATTGCTGAGATGCCGTGTAGGGTGAGTCATCCAGGAATTTGAAGACCGTTTCGCCAGACTTGGCCAGGCCCATCTCGCGGGCAATCTGCTCCACGAAGCGAGGATCGGATCGGAAGCGTTCCTGTTTTCGCTTCAGGGATTTCAGAAGCTCCTCCTCAAGCTGGATTTCCTGCTCCAATTCGTCGACGCGTCGCTGGTTCTCCCTGTATTCCATATACTGAGGCCAGAACATACAGGCGACACCCACGATTATCAGGATCGCAAGTACACCCCATGAGAAACGGTATATAAGAACCCAAGCGCTCATGAGCACAAGTAAGCTGAATTAATCGTCTGTTTGCAAGAAAAGGTGGGCGGCTGTGGAAAGGGAGAGTGGGAGAAAGGGGGAATGGGTGGAGGGTCTGTTACTGAATATTCAGTCGCGCTCCTGCGTGATGAATATTCATGTGGCTGACCTTGGGGGTGGTGGAGGGAATGGGAGAAGGAGGAAGTCCCAATTGCGGACGGTGAGAACGTAAATATGCTCTCATCGAACATCGAACATCGAACATCGAACATCGAACATCGAACATCGCAAAAAAGAGCGGCGGGTATCTTGCGATACGCCGCCGCTCTCACATTCCCAGACTCTGGAGATCTGACTACAGCCTGCTGCCGAACATCCGGCTTCCGTAGACGGCATCATCGCCAAGCATCTGCTCGATGCGAAGGAGTTGATTGTACTTGCAGATGCGGTCCGTCCGGCTCATTGAGCCCGTCTTGATCTGGCCGGCGTTAGTCGCCACGGCAATGTCGGCGATGGTTGTGTCTTCGGTTTCGCCTGAACGATGGCTCACCACGGCGGTGAAACCTGCTCGTTTCGCCATTTCGATCGCATCCAGCGTTTCCGTGAGGGACCCGATCTGGTTGACCTTGATCAGGATCGAATTCGAGACGCCCATATCGATGCCCTTTTTGAGGAACTTCGTATTGGTCACGAACAGGTCGTCGCCGACGAGCTGGATTTTGGACCCGAGATTGTCCGTGAGGACTTTCCATCCGTCCCAGTCATTTTCGTCGCAACCGTCTTCGATGCTGATAATGGGGTATTTCTCGACCCAGTCCGCATAGTAGGCAACGAGTTCTTCGGCCGTGTGCTCAGACTTGTCGCTTTTCTTGAAGACGTACTTCTTCTTCTCCGCGTCATAGAACTCGCTGGCGGCGGCATCAATGGCGATTGAAATCTGTTCGCCCGCCTTGTAGCCGGCCTTCTCAATAGCTTCGATGATGACGTCGAGAGCTTGCGTGTTGCTGGCGAGGCCGGGAGCAAAGCCGCCTTCGTCGCCGACCGCCGTGTTCAGGCCCATGCCTTTAAGCACGCCTTTCAGAGAGTGAAAGACTTCCGCGCCCATCTGAATCGCTTGCGAGAAGGACTCAGCGCCGTTAGGCATGATCATGAATTCCTGAATATCGACAGGAGCGTCAGAGTGAGCGCCGCCGTTCAGGATGTTCATCATCGGTACGGGCAGGCATTTCGCGTTCGTGCCGCCGATATAGCGGAAGAGGGGTTGGCCGAGAAGTTCTGCCGCGGCGTGAGCTGTCGCGAGAGAAACACCCAGAATTGCGTTCGCGCCGAGTTTGCTTTTTGTCTCGGTTCCATCGAGTTCGATCATCATGTTGTCCAGGGCGGTCTGGTCCAACGCGTCCATCCCCTCGATCACAGGAAATATCTTCTCGTTGATGTTCTCGACCGCTTTCTGTACGCCTTTGCCGAGAAAACGCTTCTTGTCGCCGTCTCTGAGTTCGAGGGCTTCGTGTTCACCGGTGGAAGCGCCGGAAGGCACCGCGGCGCGTCCGACGGCTCCGGAGGCAAGCGCGACGTCCACTTCAACGGTCGGATTTCCGCGCGAGTCGATGATTTCTCTGGCAATGATATCTGTGATGAATGACATATTACGGCTCCTTGTTGTTTAAGATGATTGAAAGTATCGAGCCGCAGACCATAATGAAAAGGAGATGTGCTGGCAAGCGGCAAAAGTGGCCGCAGCAGGTCTTCCGGCGGCAGTGAAGAGGGCGATTTGAAGCAGAGAATCGGAATATTCGGCGGCTCGTTTAACCCCGTTCACAATGGGCATCTGATCATTGCCCAGGACGCTCTGGATCATTTCGAGCTCGACCAGGTGCTCTTTATCCCGTCCGCCGTCCCGCCGCATAAGACGAACACGGAACTGATTGATGAATCACACAGGGTCGCCATGCTCGAGCGGGCTATCGAGGGAGACCCGCGCTTTCAGGTGAATGCGGTGGAACTCGATCGTGGCGGGACGTCGTACTCAATCGACACGGTCAAGGCTCTGCAGGCGATCTATCCCGGCGACGAGCTTTTCTTTATCATCGGGGGCGATTCCCTGCTGGAACTTCACACGTGGAAGGACATCGACGAACTGATCTCGCTGTGCGAGTTCATCATTCTGGCGCGCCCCGGATCACAGATCCAGGATCTGGACCCCGAAGTTCTCAAGCTTCCGGCGGAAGCCGTTGGGCGTTTGCTCGGGAACATAGCTATGGGTCACGTCGTCGAGATATCATCGAGCGACGTGAGAATGCGAGTCGCCGAGGGGTTGAGTATCCGGTATCTTGTTCCGGACGCTGTTGAGATGTATATTTACGAACACAGACTTTACCACATGTAGGAGAGACGAATATCGAACCGCTGAAATTAGCAGAGGAGGCTCGGGAAGCCCTGGTTTCAAAGAAGGGCGAGGATATTGTGTTGTTGGATGTCCGCAAACTGTCCGGTATCACGGATTTCTTTCTGATTGCCACGGGCAACAGCGGACCCCACATCAAGGCGCTTGCGGAAGAAGTGACGCGGAAGCTCAGGAAACAGGGCGTACGCTGTTATCGCAAAGCAGGCACACCGGAGAGCGAGTGGATGGCCATCGACTATGTTGATGCGGTTGTCCACGTGTTTACTCCCGAGGCCCGTCAGCGTTACGGGCTTGAAGATCTCTGGAGCGACGCGCCGGTCCTCGCCGAAAACTGAACGCGCGCGGCATGATCGACTCGGTAAGCACCTTCGCCCCGTCGAACTTCGTGTTTGTTCTGCGAGGAAAGCTGAGTATGGCGCGTATATCGGCTCTTCTGTGAGTGTCCGGGAGGCTATCGTGACAGAAGATCGTGAGGCATCGGAAAATCCGGCAGATGGTGAAGCCGCCTCAACTCCCGTCCGAAGCAGGACAGAACGCCGTGAGCGAGCCATTCTGGACCCTCTTCGCACACTGATCCGCGATTGCCTGACTTCGGAATTCGGCGAACACCCTTTTCGCGATGCACAACTCGATTTTGATCTGCATCTGAAAGTGGACCCGGACGCCGACTGGTCGATCGAGTTTGCCGATCCTCTGCTCGACCAACTTCACGATCAATGTGCAGATCTCGTATCGGCGCGAGGCGTGTATCAGGATGGCCGCGTCTATTGCTTCCGCACGAGGAGTGCTCTTGATCCCGCATCCGCACCGCCGTCTCCCTTGATGGTGTTCAAGGGATACGATGCCATGGGAATACCGCAGTGGCATGAACTCACCCAGTCCTTTATCGACGCCCGCGATGAGCGTGTGGACCAACTGTACGAACGGTCGCCGCGGCCCCTGGCGCTGATTGCTCACGGCAACGCTCTCAAGTCGGAGCAGTTGAGTTCGTTCGGGCGTGCTTCCAGAGCGTATTCCATATTAGCCCAACTTGTGGCGGGCTATTTTGAACTGGACGCGACGGGAAGACCGGGAAACGGGATCGACCTGCGCCTGGCCGTGACGTTTCAGATTGTCGAAACGAGAACCGCGGACGGACAGTTCGCGCTCAGGCTGAATGCGATCTGTGCCGTGCCGGGCGGCGGTACACTTGAGGAACTGTATGCTTCCGGATGGTGCGAATGGCTGAAGCGTGCCCAGCGCAAGGCGGCGGCGGACCTGGAGCAGATCGAGAGACGTGTGCTTGCCGCCAGGGCAACGAAGAACAACAGGACCATCCGGCGGGAACTCGGCAGGATTCCGGCGATATTGCACACGTTCCAGGTTTCTCTGGAGCGCGGTCATCGGCAGTCGAGGCGGCGAACCCGTCATGTGGAGGAAAGAAGGAAAGATCGCCGGCCGGTTCACATGGCGCTTGCCGATGTCGCGAAGGCTCGTGCGGAGTCGCTCTATCATGATGAAATTTCCGACACGACAGTCGTGGCGGGAGATCATGGAAGGATGCATGTATTTTCGCAGAATGGACGTCATGTGACGAGCTTCGCAGGCAACCCGAAGTCGATAGAGTTTCGTCTCAGGACCAATCGGTGGAGAGTTCTGGATGTGGAGGACGCGCGTCTGTTTCTGTCTCAGTTCGGGTAATGTCCGGTCAGGAGGCCTGATGCCGCCAGGAGGATCACGATGACCTGGAGGGCTGCCATCAGCGCGTAGACTTTGTCCCCTTTGCGAAAAAAGGAGAAGGTCAGGCCTATAAATCCGGCCACGGTGACTAACGCGAGACACATGATGCCGAAGGTTACGGCACAGTCACCGCGATCCATGAAATACAGCACGGCCCATCCTCTCGGCGACTGCGTTGTCAGTAGATACTCCCGGGCCTTCATCCCCCAGAAATCAGACATTCTGTTCACGGGGACACGACCGGGCAGGATTCCGGAGAAATAGAGTGATCCGGTCAGCACCAGCACGGCGATACTGATCTTCGTCGCCCATTCAAGAGTCCGGGCGTAGACGATCTGTTCAGGCTCAACGTTGCGCCTCTCAAGCGTCTCTTTCATGGCAGTATTCCCAGCCCTCTTGTCAACGATCGCAGGCCCGCGAGAAGAAGCACGCCTGCCACCACCATTCTGATTGCCCGCGGACGGCCCTTTGCAAGCACCTGTACGCCGATCCTGGCGCCGATCAACATCCCCAGAATGCTCGGGAGGGCAATGATCGGGAGAACCGCGCCGCTCCCCAGGTACACCCACACGGCGGAAGTCCCGGCGACGGACGTGACGAATATACCGCTCGCGACAGCAACCTTGAAAGGCGCGCCCATGAGTAAATTAAGCACGGGTACATTTGCCCATCCCGCCCCGATGCCGAACATTCCGGCAATGAATCCGATGAAGCTGAAAGTCAGGCATCCCCGGCCTGCGCGCCAGGCCTTCCAATCGATCTGCTCCCCCGTGGAAGCTTCATTGTAAGAGCCGGCGATACCCAGTTTCTTCGCCAGTCCGCCGGCCACGGGAACATTGGGATACTCCGAGTTCTTAGCGAGGAAGAGCAGGATTCCGATCACCAGAATGATCGCGCCGAAGGATATCTGCATCACTTGACCCGGAAGAGCCAGTCCGATCATCGCCCCCAGGATGCTGAAAATCGATGCCATGAGCGCGGGGGGCATGGCCAGGCGAAGGTTTGCCATGTTTGCGCGAATGAGAGGAGGGGAGGCTGAGACAGAACTTGTCAGAGCGATAAGGAGCCCGGTGCTGCGCACAAAATCAAGATCGAACGGGAACAGGCTCCCGACGATCGGGACAAAGAGGACTGCGCCACCAACGCCTGCGGGTACCGCGACGATGCCGACCAGCAGAGAGACGAAGAAAAGAAGGATCGGCCAGACCCACCAAGCCATGGCGGCTGCGTCCGCTGATGCTGTCCCCGCTTCAACCATAGTGCCGGTATTGTGGTTGATCAGGGGAGTCGAAGCAATACCTTACCCGAAACCTGAGCGCCTGCTACCACTTCAATGTGTCGCCTTCGGTCAGATCCTGCAGGCGCCGGTCAATGATTTCATTCCGGAGACTCTGCCGCTTTTCAAAGGCTTCCTGCAGTTCGTCGAGTTTGCCGCGCATCCTGTCGATCTGTTTTTGGCGCTCCTGTTCGCGTTCGGCGAACAGGGCCTCCAGTTTTGTGCGTAACGCGCTCTTCAGCTCTTCTTTTTCCTCATCCGGCGCCTCGTGATATGTCCGCGCGAGGTCGCGTACTTCCAATTCGAGCTGTCTGACCTTCCTGTTCTCCGATTCACCTTTTCCCCGTTTCGGGCCGGCATTGTCTTTCAGTTTTCCGAACTTATGGAGCAGCCTCTGCCGTCGATCTTCGGGCAGGCTCATCAACGTTTCTTTCAGCTCAGGATCATCCTCAAATGACTTCCAGGCGTTGCGCTCTTTCAGCTTGTCGCGCAGGACTTTCCGGAACTGCTCGGGATGCTCGCGGCGTAGAGTATCCAATTCCTCGAACTCTTCTGGCGACAGCAGGCGGAGATGCTCCATGTAGCGGCCGAGGTACCCGTCATGTGGCGGATGATGTGGATCGCCGCGCATGCCTTCGGGGGGAGGCCCTTCCAGAGGCTCGTCTATTGCGCCATCCTGCGCA
>JAHIZV010000214.1 GCA_018814445.1 Verrucomicrobiota bacterium
CTTCTGAAGCTCGTATTCGGCGTCCTCAGCCGTGTCAGCAACCGATGGGCTCAACCGGCCTTCAGCACATTCGAAGAACACATGATTAAGAAATTACGTAACCAGGTCCTTGGAGAAGACCTTTCCGTTGATGTTAAACGAAAACAAAGAACGAGAAGAAGTCATGTCCGCGCTGCTTGATTTTACAGGACTTTTCGGACTTGACCCTTTTCGCCCCGGAGCGATGGCCGCCAAGGCGGCCCGCTCGGGGCTCTCAGGCCCCCCGCTGCAAGAAAGGCAGGGACGCCCGCGCCTTCGGCGTGACCGTCGAACAGCTAAACAGATCGTGCCGAGCCTTATCCTTGTCTATCCCGGTCTCTTTGAGTACAAGAGTGCCTGACTGACGCACGACTGCACCCGGCGTGAGGTAAGGCATGGATCAAGAAGATAGGCTTCTCAGGGCGGAGTCCCGCAGGGACGGAGACCGATGGCTGTCCGTGATTGAGGTCGCCCAGCATCTCGGCGTGCAGCAGGAGACTGTCTACACGTGGATTGCTCAGAAATCCATGCCCGCTCACAGAGTCGGCAGGCTGTGGAAGTTCAACCGGGCAGAAGTAGATGCGTGGGTCCGAAGCGGCCAGGCGGCGGCGACAGGACGCCGCCGCAGGAAGAGAACGAAGAAGCGTTCATGATGCGAAGCATCCGAGGGATACAACGTGCCGACAATTGACAGACAAGATTCGGTTCTGAACATCCTTCAGAACCTTCGCGACCTGGACGGGCTGAAACGGCTCTTCTGGGAGGAACTCAATTACGAGCGCGAGAACCGTCCCCTCAGCCCCCGGCAGTGGCCGGAGAGTGCCAGACAACCGCTCGCGGAAGACCCGATCCTGTTCGCCAGCGGCGGCGAGGACAACGCTTTTCACGTCGTCTACTGCCGTCTCGAGTCCGACGCCCTGTTGCGGGGTCATGAGCGCCCTATCGTCAACCGCCTCACGCGGGAGCATCCCTACGCCCTTTTCGTCTTCTCGAACAAGGGACGCACCGACTGGCATTTCCTGAACGTCAGGTACGACGAGGAAGCCGACAAGCGCCGGTTGCTCCGCCGCATCACCGTCCGCCCCGGCGAAGGACTGCGCACCGCTGCCGAACGCATGCAGATGCTCGACTTGGAGACGATCAGCCCGGACCTGTTCGCGCTGTCGCCACTCACAATTCAGCAACGTCACGACGATGCATTCGACGTGGAGAAGGTCAGCAAGGACTTCTACCGCGAAATCGCGAACTGGTACTTCTGGGCACTGAAGCATGTCACCTTCCCGAAGGACGCGCCGAAAGAGAGGGATGGGCACGACCATATCAGCGTCATCCGGCTCATCACGCGCTTGATTTTCTGTTGGTTCATCCGGGAGAAGGGCCTCATCCCCGACGTGCTGTTCGACGAGCCAAGGCTCGCGGAGATGCTGAAAGGCTTCGCGCCAAAAGGTGGCACAGACATTCCTGTCTGTGCGAAGGGGAAAGGACAGGCAGGAATGCCTGTCCCACCTTCCTCGGTTTTCTATCGCGCGATTCTTCAGAACCTTTTCTTCGCCACGCTCAACACCGAGATGGACCAACGCGGCTGGCGACGCGCCGACCAGAACTTCATGGCGCACAGCCTCTATCGGCACAAGGAGTGCTTCCGCGATCCGAAGGCCGGTCTGGACTGGTTCAAGGACATCCCGTTCCTGAACGGCGGACTTTTCGAGTGCCTGGACCGTCCATTCGGTGACGGCGACAAGCAAAAATACGTGCGCATTGACGGATTCTCAGACCGTCCCGACAGCCGCCCGACCGTCCCGGACTTCCTATTCTTCGGGTCCGAGCAGGACGTTGATTTGAGCGAGGACTACGGCGACAAGAAGTTCCGAAGCGTCCGCGTGCGCGGCCTGATCGACACTCTGAAACGGTACAAGTTCACGATCGAGGAAAATACCCCGTTTGACCAGGAAGTTGCTCTTGACCCTGAACTGTGCGGCAAGGTTTTCGAGAACCTGCTCGCCGCGTACAACCCGGAGACCGGCACGACCGCCCGGAAGGCGACGGGCTCCTTCTATACGCCCCGCGAAATCGTTGACTACATGGTTGATGAATCGCTCGTGGCCTATCTCAAGGGGAAGCTGGAAGGTGGCACAGGCATTCCTGCCTGTGCTTCTCCCTCTTCTTCACAGACAGGAATGTCTGTGTCACCCTTTGTTACCATTACCCGTCGCAACCTCCCCCACTGGAGCAGAGACGGCGCGATCTATTGGGTAACGTTCCGCCTTGCCGACTCGTTGCCGCAAGATAAACTCCGCGCGTGGAGCGAGGAACGGGACATCTGGAAGAAAGCCCATCCGGAGCCTTGGGCGGATGCCGAATGGGAGGAATACGACGAGCGATTCGGCAGGCGCCTTGACGAATGGCTCGACGCCGGTTATGGCAGCCGAGCCCTGATGCGACCTGACGTTCGCGATGCCGTCCGCGAGTGCTTGATGAAGTTCGACGGCCAACGGGTTCGCGTTCACGCCGCCGTCATCATGCCGACGCACGTTCATGTGGTATTGGAGCCTCTCGGGGCCAACGCGCTCCCGCAACTCCTGAAAGGGATCAAGGGCGCAAGCGCCCGGCAGGCCAACGAACTCCTGGGTACGGGCGGCACATTCTGGATGGACGAATCCTATGACCATATCGTGCGAAGCGAGAAGCAGTACCGGCATTTCTTGCGGTACGTTGAAGAGAATCCGCGTAAAGTGAATCTGGGGGATAGCGAGTATTGGCTTTTGAAAGGTGACACGGACATTCATGTCCGTGGTTCTGCACAGGCAGGAATGCCTGTGCCACATTCTTCTCGCGAATCCCGCATCCGCGCGCTGCTGGCCTATGATGACGAGGTGCCGAAGTTCAGCGAGAAAGAGACCGAGGCATTGATTGACGCCATCGACCATCTCAAAGCGCTGGACCCGGCTGTCGGCTCCGGCGCTTTTCCGATGGGTATTCTGCACAAGCTCGTGCTCGTGCTGGGTAAGCTCGACCCGGACAACGAGCGTTGGAAAGCAAAACAGATCGCCAAGCTCGACGATGCGACCATGCGGGAGGACGCCGAGCGGCTTTTCCGCGAGAACTACGACGACTACGGACGCAAACTCTACCTCATCGAGAACTGCATCTACGGCGTGGACATCCAGCCCATTGCCGTGCAGATCGCCAAGATGCGGTTCTTCATCTCGCTCATCGTCGATCAGAAGGTTCAGGGTGACACAGGCATTCCTGCCTGTGATGGAGGAACACAGACAGGAATGTCTGTGCTACCTAATCGCGGCGTCCGCGCGTTGCCGAACCTCGAAACCAAGTTTGTCGCCGCCAACACCCTGATCGGCATCGACCGTCCCGCGCAGATGATGCTCCGCAATCCAGAGATTGACGAGAAGGAGGCAGAACTCCGCAAGGTGCGGGAGAAGCATTTCACTGCGAGAACGCTGAAGTCAAAGGCCAAGTGTCGCGAGGACGACAAGAGGCTTCGGGGCGAAATCGCTGAACTTCTCAAAAACGACGGCTGGGACAACACCACCGCCAAACAACTCGCCACTTGGGACCCCTACGACCAAAACGCCCATGCAGACTTCTTCGATCCAGAATGGATGTTCGGGGTGACGGATGGGTTCGACGTGGTGGTCGGCAATCCTCCATACGGTCGCATTCTGCCCGCTGAGCAGGAGATGGAACTGTCTGAGCGATTTTCCGCATTCCGAGCCACAAAGGACACATACGTCGCCTTCATGCTGATAGGCTTCCGCCTGCTCAAAGGGGGAGGAGTTGAATGCTACATTGTGCCCTCGGCTTGGCTTGGAGGCCCATCGTACACACTTCTCAGGTCAGATGTTCTGCAAAACACAGTTTCCCAGATTATTGCACTTCCATTTGATATGTTTGCCGCTGCCTATGTGGACAACGTTGTATTTGTCGCAGTGAAGGAGCAGCCCAGGAACGGACATATGGCACAGGCGTTTGCATACCCAAAAAGGGCGACAATGAAGGAGTTCCTGCCCGGCCCTTGGGAAACGGTACGTCAAGCTGATTGGGTCCGCATGCCCAAACACAGGATCGTCCTGTCAGCTGCGGGATTGCGCTTGCACCAGAAACTGTATGAGCATTGCAGCAAGACACTTGCAGATGCGCTCGAAATGCGGCGGGGTGTTCTGTTTGACCGGCGAATTCTGACTGAGCGCAGATCAGGGACCAACGCGTTCCGCTATTTTGAAGGCGACGTATATCGGTACGAGATCCGAGAGGACATGCCAAACTGGGTGGAACTCGGGAAGAAGATGAAAGAATATCCCAAGGAAGACAAGTGGTTCAGGGGTCCGCGCATCCTGTTGCGCAGACTCGTGAACCGCCGGCAACGCCTTATGGGGACTATTGTGCTCGACGATTTCGTCACGAACAAGAACCTATACTCGATCCTTCAAAACGGGAGGGGTCCCGATCTCAGATGCATCTTGGCTGTTATCAACAGCACTCTCTTGTCTCGGCTCTATATCGATGCGGTGAGCCAGGCAGTGAAGGACGACTTCCCGCAGGTCACTATCACGGACTTCCTTGCTCTCCCCCTGCCCGGTAGCATTCCGAGCAAGGACGAGAAAACGTTAGGTGACCTCGTCGACCGCATCCGCGCCGCCAAGGCCGCCGACCCCGCGGCGGACACCACCGCGTTGGAACGGGAGATTGACGAGCGGGTGTACAAGCTCTACGGGCTGACGGCGGAGGAGATCGAGATTGTGGAGGGTGCTTCCGTCTCCGCCAAAGCTACGACGGACAAGTCGCGGGAGGCTACGCAGACCAAGGGGGGCGTCCAGCGATGAAGTTCCGGTATTCCCGGCATGCGGAGGAGGAACTGCGCTTGCGGCGGATCCCACGAGCGGTGGTGGATAAGGTGCTGCGAAAGCCGCAGCAGATTGTGCCGGAGCGACCGCCCCGGCGCGCGTATCAGTCGCAAGTGGACGTGGGAGGCGGTAGAATGATGCTGGTTCGCGCCATCGTGGACGATCGTGTCGAGCCGGCCGTGGTCGTGACGGTGTATCGAACCAGCAAGATCGAGAAGTATTGGAGGCAACCATGAAAGTGACCTACGATCCCGAAGTGGATGTGCTTCGGATTCTGTTCGGCCGTGCGCCGATCGAGGAAAGCGACGAGGACAAGCCCGGTATCATCCTCGACTACGACAAGGAAGGCAACGTCGTCGGCATGGAGATCCTGGACGCATCGAGGCGCACCGAGAACCCGAGGGCGATGGAGTACGCCATTACCGAGCCGACGGGCGCAGGCGCCGGGGCGGTTCGGGAGACACCCGGTGCCTACAAGACAAAGAGAAAGCGGCGCGGATAGGCGGCGCGGCCGCATCCCCGAACGTAGGAGAGCACACATGATCATGTCTCGCGACGATAAGACGCCGGACGCCGGTTCGATTCTGCGGCGGATGGAGCGCATGATGGGTGGAGCGGCGAAGGGCAAGGCCCGTGAGGCACAGGACCTGGTCTATGACGCCTGGGAGGGGGCCGACGGCGACGAGGCGTTCGAGCTGCTGACACGGGCCGTGGAACTCGACCCGACCAATGTGGATGCCTGGCTGGGGCTGATGGAGTACGAGCCGCTCGAAGGCGAGGAGCGAATCGAATTCCTGCGCCGCCTCGTGGCGATGGGCGAGAAGAATCTGGGCAAGAAGGCATTCAGGGAAGACAAAGGTCATTTCTGGGGTATTCTGGAGACCCGCCCCTACATGCGGGCGCGGTCGCAACTGGCATTGTGCCTGATGGAGGCGGGGCGGCTGGAGGAGTCCATTGCCGAGCATGAGGCCATGCTCGAACTCAATCCGAACGATAACCAGGGCGTGCGCTACGGTTTGCTGTCGCTCTATCTTGCCCTGAAGCGGCTTGACGGCGCTGCCCGGCTCTTTGAGCAATACGACGAGCGCGAGTTTTCGGCGGTATTCGCCTGGGGCTACGTGCTCGAACGCTTTCTGACCGGAGATACAGATGAAGCGACCGACGCGCTCGGGGACGCACGGAAGCAGAACACGCACGCGCAGGCTTACTTTCTGGGGCATCGCAGGCCGCCCAAGCGCATGCCGGGCTCTTACAGCCCGGGAAGCAAAGAAGAAGCCGTCATTGCCTGGGACATCTTGAAACACGCCTGGAAGCGGCATCCCGAGGCTCAGGCCTGGTTGCGCGCACAATGCGGGAAGTGAGAAACGATGCATGGGCAGGCTGACTTCGCTTCGCGCGTCGATGCAATGAGAGCGATATGAAGAACCCGATGGACAGGCAGTTGGAGAAGCGGCTTTCGGAACGCGCGGTGGCGATCGGGCGTGAAGGCGATGTCGCGGCGTTCGGGGAGCTGCTGAAGCTTCTGCGGTCTTCTTCGGCCAACGCGCGGCGGCTGGCTGCCTCGGCGCTGGGCAAGTTGGCATGGCTGGGCGTGGATCAGGCGGGGGCCGTGGCCGCGCTCGCGCCCGTGGCGCGCCGCGATCCCCACGCGCAGACCCGGCAATACGCGATCAAGGCGCTGAAGGCATACGGCGTAGCCGCCAATGACTGCCTGCCCGATCTGCGCGATATGGCGACGAATACGGCCGAAAAGGACTACATCCGCCGGGATGCCGCCGCGGCGGTGGAGTTCATCGAGGAGGCCATGCGTATCGCGGCGGCAAACGCGGAGCAC
>JAHIZV010000215.1 GCA_018814445.1 Verrucomicrobiota bacterium
AACATCCATATTCGTGTCGATGGCGGTAGACGGCTTCACCCAGAGGCTGATGGTAAGATTCGTCGGTCGAAGGCTCGGACTGTCAAATAACTGGATATAGTCGTTCGTCCCATCGAAGTAGAATCCGCCACCGGAAAGCCCGTTCGTCGTCCATACCGCTCCTGAAGGAATCCCGTGATTGCCATAAGTTGACTGATCCACCACGTTCGTTCCCTCGTCCGCGTCGAATGAATAGTACAGTACCAAGCCGCTGGTGGGGGGCGAGTACAACTCCCACACCTCGTTGGAACTCAGAGCTCTGTTGTAGACACGGACTTCGTCAATCGCACCGTCGGCATAGTAATGAGTTCCATTAAAAATAGTCTTTCCGACGAGCAAAGGTTCAACTGTTGGTTTGATGCTGGAAGGCATCGGGCCAGCCACGACCCCGATCGGGTCAACGTGACCGTCGGCATACAGCACGATGTTGCTACCGTCATACGTCGCCGCCAGATGATGCCATTCGCCGTCATCCAAAGCAGTGGATCCATCACGATGCATTCCTGCGTCTGTTGCCAGCGTGAATTGAGGGACGCCCGTATTCGACAACTGCAGGGCATAGCCCCCATTGCCATTCGTCGTTGAGTAGTAGTACTTGGCAACTATCCGCTCATGAGTGGTAGAAGGTTGAATTCTGATCCATGCACTCACTGTGATAGCCGTGGTGATATTCAGACTAGGGCTATTGGAGGCACTAATGTAATCCTGCTCAGCTCGCACGAACTCATACGCACCGCTGGATGCTCCACTCGCAGTCCAAGTTGCACCACTCACGACACCACTGTTCCCGTTGCCACTAAGATCCGAGACAACACCGCCCTCGTCCGTGTCACAACTGTAGTACAAGACCAAACCGTTTGTCACATCGCCGAATGAAGAGAACGCAAGCAGAAGTGAAGTTGACAGAGAGAGAAGAGTCGTTACAGATTTCATCGTATTGCCCCGCATTTTCAAGAAGTTATACCTCATGCCTCCGTTTGCAGTATGCCGCCGGAAACGGCACTCCGTCAAACATTTCATACATATTTCCGGGTGTTCTTTCTTTGAATCTCAGGCAAAAATGCCGTCAGTCTTCGACGAAGCGGGTCGGTTAAGTGAAACCACTTAAGACGGCGAGTAAGAAAGTTCACTGATCCCCTATTCCCTCCTAATCGTAATCCTGCTCGTAATCATAATCGATTAGGATTAGGAGCAGGATTACGATTAAGAACGGGACAAAAATATGGGCTTATGTCGTGTTTTCGCCGACGTTCGCACCTAATCGCAGGTGCGCTCCGGCTAATCCGAAGCGCAAAATTTGTATCCATGATTCCTGATGATTCGTGTTAATTTCTGCAGATCGGTTCGGTAGAGAGAAGCTATGTCATACAAGGTTGCCCAAATTACAGGCATGTTCTCCGCCTCAGGCGGCGGGGCGCCTCGATCTGTTGCCGATCAAATAGCGGCAGTGCAGTCACAGGGCGTTCAGGTGACTCTGTTCACAGGCTACAGCGAGGAATTCCCGCTGACTCCGGATGCTTTTGACCTGGGTGACTGCGAGATCGTGTCCTGCCCCCTGCTCGGACACAGTTATCTCGGCTACGCGCCGTCCGTATTGAAACAACTGGCTGCAAGGGCCGCTGAATTCGATGTCATTCATCTGAACGGAGTCTGGCACTTAACAGCGGTGATCGGGGCGCGTATTGCCCGACGAGCCGGTGTTCCGTATATCGTCACAGGACACAGCCATCTCGGTCAATATCACTACTCCCGCCATGCGATGATCAAGAAAGCTCTCCACCACCTGCTCATCAAAAAGGTGATCCGCGGAGCTGCCCGCATTCATGTGACCGCGGAGTGGGAGAAGTCGACGTCGATCCATGCTATCGGGAACACGCCCATCGTGAAAATCCCCTTGGCCGTGGACCTATCCCCTCTCCTCCCGCCCATGCCGCGCGGCGAAGCCAGACGTCATCTCGGACTGTCGGATGACGGTTTTCATGTCGTCAGTTTCGGGAGACTGGCCCAACAGAAGAATCCTCTTTTCCTGCTCGACGCATTCAGAACCGCAGATCTTCCGGCCGGCTCAAAACTGGTCTTTGTTGGCCCGCCCGAACAGGCTGTGAAGACGGAGGTCCTGCGGATCGCACGCGATGCGGGCATCGCTAATCGTGTTACAGTTATCGACTATGCCTCAGGACTCGATCGAAAGGCGTGGCTCTCGGCCGGCGACCTTTTTGCGCTGCCTACCCACGATGACAACTTCTGCATTTCCGCCATCGAGTCTGCCGCATCAGGAACACATTGCGTCTTGTCACCACACGTTGGGGCCTATGAGTACATTCCCGACGATCTGGTGGATGTTATTCCGCTTGAAATGGCTGAGTGGGCGCTGACTCTGGAACGGCACGCCCGATCCCGCCCTCAGCAGAATCCACCGCCGGACACATTCCGCCTTCAGTTCAAGGCCGAGACCATCGGGAAGAAGTGGATCAACGTTTACGGTTCAATACTGAACCTACAGCCTCGTATGTGAACAAGCTGTTTTGCGAACGGCTTTGTGCTTGGTCGCAGCGTCAAATCTCTGCATATTGTGCGCATTAACACTCCAATGCGAAAATCTCGATGAAACAATGATGGCCGACCACATAATCTCAGCTTTGCGACATGAACTCAGTTGTCTCCCTCGGCTTATTGCAGGTCTTCACCGCAGACGCTTTCGCCTTTATCTGGCGCTTCGCTTTCTGTGGCTGCGAGTTGCTATTCCGGAGCGCCCCAGATCTCGACCGTATCTGATCACACCGGAGAGCGTGCATATTTACGGACGGCGCGATCTGGTCATGTATATGTCCCTGTTTCTCATCGACGAATATGATTCTGATGTTTGGCAGGCTCAGTTAGCTGAGGCCTACAACCCTCTCATCCTCGATGTCGGTGCAAATCTTGGTATGTTCTCCGCGCTGTGCCTCAGTTTCAATCCATCATGCAGACCTCGTTGCTTCGAGCTAATACCTGAGGCAGAGGCGGTTATCCTTAAGCGACTGCAGACGGCTGGGTGCCATGACGAAATCGTGACGATCGGCGCCGTCGGACAGGAACACGGGTGTGTCACAGAAATCAGGTATGATGCGCCTTTCGCATCCACGAATCGTGTAGGACAAACGCAGGGCACTCATTCTGCCAATATCCCCTGCGTTGCTATCGATCAGTGGTGGAAAGAGCATTATGGCGAGATCGAGCCGAACATTTTCCTGGCCAAGATTGATGTCGAGGGAGCTGAAATCGATGTCATTCGAGGAGGTACCAAAGTAGTCACTTCAGCCCAGATCATTCTGATTGAGTGTCATGAATCTAGAAATGCGCTTGATCTCCTCACCGAGACGCACGAGATAATCCGCGATGAAATCTACGCCGAAAACTATTGGATCTGCATCCTCAGGAAGCGAAAAGCGGGTGTTTCCACCTAGGTCTCGGCTCTTGAGCCGGATCATGGAGATGACTGCCAGATGCCTATCCATCTCCGGCCGCGCCCCCGCTGCGGAGGACCGCCCGGAAAACTGCACGCCCGTCTTGCTCGTAGCCTCCGCTTGGCTCCTGACCTTATTGCTTACGTGGGGTATCGCGGAGAATTCCCTTTTCGACTTTGCCACCTTCCTTCACTCTGCTACACGCCTTGCCGGCGGTGATATCGTGTATCGGGATTTTCAGTGGATGTACCCCCCACTGTCTCTGTGGATTTATGGAACCCTCGCAAGATTCACCAACGGCGCGTACCTCGCGTTCATAGGTCTCTCCGCCATAGTCTCGTTACTTCAGATTCTGGCGGCCTACCATGTCTGCCGACTTTTTCTCCGGCCCAGGACGAGTTCGCTGTGTGCGGTCAGCGCATATCTGTGTGTCTTTCTTACAACAAGCACCGCTGGAACCAACTTCACGACCATAGGATTCACTCACACTGGCTTCGTTCTTTTTACATGGATGATTGTTGTCTTGGGGCTCGCCATTAAATACCAGAGAAATCTCCTCCGCTTTTCTGCTGTCGCGGGTTCCCTCGCGGGTCTGTGCCTTCTGAACAAGCATGAGCAGATCGCGGGTGTAGCCGCAGTGAGCGTATTTCTGCTCGTGCGCCGCGTGATACTGGGCGAGAAGGATATCGACCTTCTGTCGTTCTTTGCGACTATGCTCGCCATCGCGGGGGCAGGCTATTGGCACGTCATTCAGACAAGCGGCTGGGAGTATTTCTGGTCAGCATTCCAAGCTTACGGTACTGCTGCCGAACACGCGACGCGCAACCTGCCATCCTTGATGACAATATGGAAACAGATACTGATTTTTCTTCTTCACGCGGGAGCATTCGTCTGCCTCGCAACCATTGTGGGTGGAGTTCATATGACCATCACCCCGTCCCGCAATCGACAAGCTCTACTGATTTTCGGTGTGACGCTGATCCTGCTCGCAGCCATCGGCTTTATCATTGAGGCGCTTCGCGTCTACGGTATGGCTGTTGAAACGGACTGGCGGACAGCAGCGGACATTCCTGCGTCGCTGGCTCTCTACGGCATGCTTTCAAGAGAGTCAGGCATGCTTCAGTCTACGCTTAATTACATTGGTGAACTTCTCATCAAGAACCTGGCTCCGATGTTCCTCCTGCTTGCGGTCATGGGTATCGGGTGGCTGAAACTCCTGCATCGCCGGTTGAAAAGGGAGAAGAAACCGCTGAGCAGACGACTTCAAATTGCGGGCCTCCTCCTGTTCGGCTCTGCGGGTCTTCAGGCGCGAGCGCAGTTTTCCTACTCTGATTTCGGGACTTTTGCCATGGCCCTTCCTCTGCTTCTCCTCTTGTCTCCCTACTGTGCTGCTCGGTTCGTCGGAACTCGTCATACGGCAAGAACAGTCCGGCGTTTTCGCGGGGCGTATGCAAAGGTGTGGCTCGTCGCATCAGCCCTGGCGGCACTTTCCATCTACTCCTACGAATTCGGCTGGGCCCGAATTCTCCCTCTGAAAGTCGATGCAGAGCACGGGACTATTCTTCTCCCGAGGACGGATGAACACAAAGCACTTGCAGGGGCGATAGCTCTGACTCGAAAAATCGGCGATGATACCGTCATTTGTCTGCCCTACGAAGGCATTCAGTACTGGACCGGCGGAAGCACTCCGTTCTCATGGACAGCTCTTGTTACTCCCTCCATCTACCATCCTCCCTGGAGTGATAACCTCACGGAAGGACTGAAACAACATCCCGCGACCTACATTGTCTTCGACCGGCTCGATGAAGCGGCGGTCACATTCCCCTCCCATGAAGTGGACTGGTATGATGGCCCGCATTATAAACCGTATCGATGGAAAGAAGCCTTCCCCGAAATATGGAAGCATGTGATCGACAATGCTGTTCTGGTGGAGAGTTTCGGACCAACTAACGCACCATACTTTTCAGTTTACCGATACGCCGGGGATTGAACTTCGCCGCGAGACAATCCATGATGTTCAGACGCTCAGCACGAAGAGGCAGAGGATGAATTCAAACAGACAGGTTTTTCTGCAGCTCATAGACCTCTACGAGCGTCATGGCTATTCGATTGCCACAGGACTTAACCCGACACTTTTCTCAAACTGGCCCATCCCTTCGTTCACTGCCGTCTACAAGAAAGGCGAAACGGTCAGAACTGGCGGCGGAATAGCCCCTGTGGAGGTCTTCTTCATCGAAGCTCTCATGCAGGAACGTGCATTCAAGAAAGTCTTCATCATCGGAAACGCCTTTGGATGGAGCACCTTCGCATTTGCTCTTGCTGACCGGAATGCTCAAGTTCTCGCGCTGGACGCGGGTATCGAGGGCGAGGACAACCTCCTGGGCATTGAACTCACCAACAGGATTGCGGAAGCCGAACAACTCAACGTGAAATGTATCCTCGGTTTCTCGCCGCAGGATGTGGCCGCAACTGTGAAGGAGCATCTTGACGGAGCTCCGGACCTTGTTTTCATCGACGGCCTTCACACGGAGGAGCAGGTCAAGAAGGACTTTGAAGCCTGCCGCGCGGTCTCTTCGACCAATACCGTCTATCTTTTCCACGATATCATCATTTCCGGAACGATGGAGAAAGCGTTCCTCGACATCTGCGATATGGCGCCCGACCACGTTTCTCATGTCCTGTGGCGCACCACCTCTGGAATGACGATGCTTGTGCCGCGCGAGCTGAACAAGGAACTTGCCCCGGTGATCTCAGGCTACTCGGAAGCTGAGGACTACGTGAACAGGGTCAAGAAAACGGCGCGCTACAGGGTCTACCTGGACAGAATCACAACACTGCGGGCAGTGAACTTCGTGAAGTCGCTTATCCCCATCCCCCGACGATGGAAGAAGTGGTATGACGTCTAGCCCCGGCTGGTGAGTTCCTTCTTGAGGGCGAAGAGGCCACGGTACGCTTTCCATGACGTCCCAAGTACCTTTCCTGCCGGCACACCGTGGGATTTTCCGATTTCGCGCTTACGGTGCCGCACGCGCACCTGGTCAACTTTGTGCCCGGCGTACACGAACCGTATCGCCACTTCAGCGTTGTAGATATCGCCTAGTTTCCCGCAGCGAGCAACAATGTCCTGCAGAATGCTGTTCCGCATGACGCGGAATCCAAAATTGATGTCACGAATAGAAACGCCCAGCACCAGATCCGTCAGCACATCAAAAATGCGTGACAGGATAATCCTGAAAACAGGATCACAGCGCGGGAACTTCTCCGCGAGCACCAGATCATTTTCGGTGGAACTGGTCAGGAGTACCGACATATCGGCGGCCTCGATCTGCCCGTCTCCGTCCATGAGAAGAACCCATTCTTTCGTCGCCATCTTCAAGCCTTTGGAGGCGGCAGCCCCATACCCCAGCTTCGACTCGTCGAGACTCAAAACCATATTCGGATAGATATTACTGCACTCTCTCAAGACATCCTTCGTGTCGTCGCTGGAGCCGTCTTCGACGATAATCAGCTCGTAGTCGGACAGATGGTTGAGACACTTCTCATATACGTCGTCGAGTATTCCGCGGATAGTGTCCGCCTCGTTATGTACGGGAATAACGACACTCAGAGACCTGTCGCTTCTCAAGCTATCACTCATAGGTCCGTTTGCCCTTCCTCTGCTCTCTTCGTAAAGACTTCCACGGCATACACGCAACGGACGACAGGAGCGATAGAATGCTGACGACTATCAATACGAAAACAACCTGCATGAACGTCTTGTGCCATACGGCTACTCCAATCACATACGCAATCGCACACCCGACTAACGGCAACGTAATGAAGAAGCGCCGTTGCGCCAATTCAAAATTCATCAGGACGAAAGTAATGCTGAGAGGACAAAGTCCCCAGGCCATTCCTCGTACAACAGGGATCAAATCTTCAGAACTGTCCCCCGTCAGAACCCGCAGCGCCAGCCCCGGAATCAGCGTGCAGACAACGGCGACACTGACGATCACAAGCGACACCAATAGAATGGCTTTGACAAGCGTACGGGCAGTGCCTCTCGACACTTCGCCACCTGTGACCACCTTCGGGAACATCGCCATGGCAATCGGCTGCGGCAGGAAGATGATGAGACGCCCCACCACCGCGGCGCGAGAGAACAGACCCGCTTCGGCCGGGTCAAAATAGTGCTTTACGAGGATAACATCAGCATTCATGAGCACCGAGCATGCACCGAATGCCAGCATGTACTTGAGAAAATACGGGTATAGTCCCCTGATGCGTCGCGGCCTCGCAAACCCGGCCCCCAGCACACTGTTCATGCCTGCAACACTCAAGAGCACTGCCAGAAAAATCGACACTGCATGAGCCGAAAGCGCCATCACAGCCGCCCCGCCGAGGCCTATAGCTATGCCCCCCAGAACAAGCCTGGATGACGCCTGCGCAACGCCGACTCCGGAGAGCCAGCCAAAGGCCTGAACTCCCTGCAGAGCACCACTGAAAACCGGTGAGTACAGAGTGAGAACCAGGATAACAGCCGTGATGAGGACAGGCGCGGAATCTCCCAACTGAAAGAATCCCGACAGCCTGTCCCTCCCCAGATAGGCCGCCGCGAGAATGACGACCGCAACCACCGTAAGATCACAGAGAATGCTGACGAGCATCTCTTTGACGCGTTTACCGTCTTCGCCTTTCAAGATATGTGCAGTGAAATGCGCAATCGTAGGTCCAAGTGCGCCAAGCGGTGTGGCAAATACCAGGAATATTCCTAACATCGAGGCCAGAACACCAAACGCCACCTCTGTTAGCATACGTATCATGACCAGCTGGAATGCGATGTTGCAGATATTTGACACTTGAGCTCCAACCAGCAGGACAAAGCTGTGGCGAAACAGCTTGTCGTCGTCAGGAAGTTCCTGATGGAACAGGCGACCAAGTGTCTTATCGTACGCCGTAACGGTCCACTTCAGCGGGGAATAGATCAGTCTGAGGCGAATAAGAGCCGCCATCATCTCGAAGGACGTGCGGACTACTTCGACACTGCCCCCGATCACGTCCTGCCAGACCGTCGGAATCTCAGTCAGCTTGCGCCCCGCACGCTTCAACTGAAACAGCAAGTCCACATCAAACGCCCATCGCGTGATACCAAGACTCGGCATCACTTCAAGCAACGCGTCACGCTTCATGAGTTTCGCCCCACACTGCGTGTCCGTCAGGCGAAGACCAAAAAGCAAACGAGTCATGATGTTGAATCCGCGGGACGCGATGCGCCGCCTCAGCGGCTGACGAGGACTGACATTTGCGCCGGCACACCAACGGGACGCGATGATGACCGCCTTGTCGGCTATCTTATCCACAAGGTCCTGAAAAGCTTCGGGGGGAGTCGATCCGTCCGCATCCGCAAAACCGATAAGTTCACCTGCAGCCGCCTTAAAACCAAGCATAAGCGCCCCGCCCTTGCCAACTTGACGCGGCTCCACAATGCAACGCAGATTAGAATGCTTCGCTGCATATTCGTCGACGACACGGTCAGTGTGATCGGTGGACCCGTTCACTACGACAATGAACTCGACTTGATCGCCGTAGCGGGAATTGAAGAAGCCGAGATACGCATCGAGCATAGGTCGAATGCGCGATTCTTCGTTATGTGCGGGGACTACAATCGATAGTCTCATCGGCCACCTGCTTCAACCGCTGTCGAATCCGGAATCTGCCGGATGTCTTCCTCAGTAGCGGGCTCGACAATGACTTGTTCCAACAGAAGTGGGACTCTTCCCAGGGACCACAGTTTGTCCTCAAGCTGTAGCCGGTTCGAACCCGGTGAAATCTCCGTCAACCCGATCATCCAGTCGCTCAATTCACGATCAGGGAAGCTGTGAGAGAGTTGGTCTCCGATCTGGACTTTCTTTCTACCCTGGATGGCCATGCCTCGGAGACCGAACCGGACATATGCCGGCTTATCCTGAAGGTTGAAGAGTTCGATTGTTCCTCTCTCTTCCATTACCCGCCAGTCGCGAAAGTCCTGTATCTGCGGCCAGAGCTTTGTGTAATGCCATTCCGGTCCGTAAAATACAATGAAGGGTCTCCCCTCTTTTCGCGCCTGCTCGATAGAGTCTTCTCTCGTGTTGTAGAACAAATCGACCACAAGATTGTTCCAGTAGATTTCACCGTTGATGTTCATCTTCGTCCCCGGCCTGAAGTTCAATCCCCAGTTCTGAAGATGAATGCCTGCCTGATTGATGATTTGAACGTGATTCTTGAAATACTCTCTCGGCCACAACCACGGCCCAATATCCGGGTTCTGCCAATTCGTTTTGCGCAGCTCCAGATAGGCTCCGGTGGGGTTATTCCGGAAGAACTCTTTCGCTGTCTTCCTCCACTGGTTTTTTACATAGGCCTCGAGCGGCTCGTCTGGAACGGTGAAGGTAAAGAATACTCTGCTTGAGTTATAGACCCTGAGTTCATTCCAAGGCTCGAACCAGCGGTCCACAAGGACCGGCGTGCCCGCAGGCAGGTGTTCATCACAGGCTTTGACAATTTCCTTGTAGGGCTTGGGTTTCCCGGTCGATCGCGCCGTCCACCACGCCGGCGGGATTGAATATGCGATGACGGGGAGGAGTACTAGTGTTACGGCGAAACCTTCTTTCAGGCGAAAGCGCTGACTTATGAAATGTCCTACTCCTTTTACGCAGAGAGCCATGAACAGCATGACGAACGGCCAGAGACTGGAGAAGTAGTTGAAGTTGGCCCGGCCTTTTCCAATGATCGCCATGGTCAGGGTCAGAATTACGAACTCGACCGCGAAGAGTGTACCGAACAGGCGGATCGTGTGGCGCTCCTCCTGCTTTGCGAAGAAGACCCACACCACCCCCGCCACGAGGACGGCCTCAAGCACCAGCGCCAGCCACCAGGTCCCGAAGGTGTAGGCGGGGATGAACTGGACGATGGCTTTGAGGATGACCGACCAGTTGCCGGCCTGGTCACTGTATTTCTTCGCCGCCGTCGGCAGGTACTCGGCAAACGCCCGCTTCATGTGCGGAAGCAGGAACGCAAATACGATGGCGGCCACAACGACCAGATAAATGAGCAGGCGTTTCCTGTCGCGCGGGTCCTCCGTTCCCTTCCTGAGAATCATGTACCCCAGGAACAGTCCCTGACCTCCAAAAGACATCCATGCCGACATGTGTGTGTGACACTGAAGAACGCCGAAGACCAGCCACAGAATCCAGTCGCGCAACGGCGGGTTCCGACGCTTGTCCAGGCTGGAGAGCAGCCCCCAGAACGCCACCAGCGTCAGCGTCGAAAAGAGCGTCACCCCCGAGTAATGATAGGCCTCCCGCGACACGTGAAGATGAAAGGTGTTCAGAGCCGCAATCGAGGACGCAACGAGACCCAGCTCCGGGCCCTGTACTCTCCTTCCAAGGAAGTAGACGCCGAGAACAGCGAGAATCCCCATCAGGGCGAAGGGAAGGCGGACGGTGAAATGCGTGGCCTCAATCCCGAGCAGATGGTGAAAACCCAGCGTGATCACCTCCGCCAGCGGAATCTGATTCGACCAGGGAGGGTTCTTCCAGATTTCAAGCGCGGGCGTCTTGCTCAACGCCTGGCGATACAGATCTATGCTGTCGGCGCGGAATGCGGAGAGGTCAAGAAACGCCAGACGCGCGACGGCGGCGACAATGATAATTGCCGCCAGAAGCCAGGCTGTTGATGTGACGCGGCTTCCTGACGATTTCACAATGATTTGACCCAACGGGAGAGTGCCAATAAGGCCTTTTGTGTTTTACTTCCTGATGCTTTCACTTACTGTCCTGTGGATTGTGCTTCACCGGTTGAACAGTGTAAAGTCATAAGACCCCGACGAACCGTGAGAATCCTTCTAGCTACTTCTACATTCAAAGCGGATTTGCAGGAGGCGATAAGCAAGAACCTCGTCGAACTTGCCGGCGCGCTGGCCCGGGAACATGACGTGACACTCGCCGTGCCCGGCCCCCTGCCCGAGAGCAGACAAAGCTTCCGTCTCGTCAGTTTCAGTCCGAAGCAGGTCTACGGATCTACGGCTTCCCACGCGAAGAACATTGACGCGATGAAGACGTACCTGCTGGCGCAGGCGAATGAGGATTTCGACGTGGTGCATCTTCACCTGGGATTCACGCTCGAGTTGTTTCTCCTGCGCGACGTTCCGGCGGCGATGACCCAGCCGGTCATCGCCACCGTTTGGCAGCCTTTCCTTGAACGGAGAGAAACGGGGAGCCTTCTGCTCTCGCTTCGCTTCGACCTTGTCGCTGGTCTCTCTCACCATCTTGTGTTCAATACTTCTCTTCTGAAACCTCTCTACAGAACCGGCATACGCGCGTTTTCCCGCGTCATCGTCGCCAGCCGCCACCAGGAACAGCAACTGCTTCCTCTTGCGGCCGAAGGTTCCGTCGCCCGGATCGCCAACGGCCTCGTTACCCCGCCCTCCGGGGAAGATGTCCGTGCTATAGGACCCGGGCCTTTCCGCCTGCTGTACATCGGACATCTGACCGCGGCCAAGGGCGTGTCGGACATTGTCAGGTGCATGGCGGCGCTGAAAGACAGGCTGGACTTCACGGTCACATTTGCCGTTTCCGACCGCGGCAGCAAAGAAGCTCTCGAAAAACGCCTGCGCAGGTATGGCGTTGCCGACGCTGCGGTGATTAAGGGCAAAGTCGATGTGCACGACGAGATGACACGCCACGACCTGTTCCTTATTCCCTACACATCCAGCGTCGGCCTGAGCTATTTTCCCAATGTGATCCTTGAAAGCATGAGCTGCGGTCTGCCCATCGTTACATCGCATATTCCGGTCACTGAGGAACTCCTGCAGGAAAAGGATCTCGGCGCCCTGGTTCCATGGAACAGCCCCCGCCTGATGGCGGACGCCGTGGTTTCACTCCTGCAGAATACGGAACGATTGAATCGGATGCGCGCGGCTCAAAGGCAGGAGTTCGAGGAATGCTACACGCTGGAGAAATGGGTTTCGAACACGATGCGGGAATATGAGAATGTCTGCATCCGAAAGGAACGCGGATGACACGGAAACCGGATGAGAACATTGTAGGTTACTATCGCGAAAGCGACGTAGTACAGGGCTATGACCGTCGGCGCTTCGAAAACGCCGGGGGTCGCTACGTGGACATGCGCGAACAGGAGTTCGTGCGAAGAAGGTTTGAGGGACTCCCGAAAGACGCCATCGTGCTCGACATCGCAACGGGCACGGGACGATTCGCCCTCCTTCTCGCATCCATGGGTTACCGCGTCGTGGCTTTCGATGCCTCGCTTGAGATGCTCTCCGCCCTGAAGCGGAAGGCCGAGGCGCTGGGTGTAGAGATCACCTGCGTCGCCGGCGATGCGAGGAACCTGCCGTTTCGCGCTGCCTCGGTCGATGCGGCCTCCTGTATGCGCTTCCTATGGCACTACGATGCATGGCGCGAGTTGATCGCAGGGATCATGAGGGTGACGCGAGGGTACCTGGTGTGCGACCTCATGAACCGCAGGAGCCTCCGCCTGCTCACTAAACCGGTGACCGACAAAGTCTCCTATCAGAACCTGATCCTGAGCCGCGACATCGACGCGTTTCTTGACGATCACATGCTCGAAGCGACATACCGCGAGCATGCGTTCGGCATTCCGTACATCGTCTATCGCAAACTGCCGTTCCTGGTGGGGATATTGAAATTCTTTGACCGGATACTCTGCGCCATAGGCGCAGGAACTGTGTTTTTCCTGACGATCAGAAAGAAGAACTGATCCGAGCCGGACGACCGCCATGCGCGGCTCACCAATACTCGTTGCGGCAGGAAGTGTAGTACTCTACGGTTTTGCCTACGCCCTCTTCGAGGGATGTGTCGGCGGACCAGTCGATACAGCTTTTCAGTTTGGTGATGTCAGAAATATAGTCGCCGGTCTCAACGTTGATGTAGTCCTCGGGCCAGTCGCGAAACTTGACGACGCCCTTCCCCACCACCTTCACCACGTTCTCAACCATCTCCTTGAAACTCGTTCCGACACCACTGCCGACGTTAAACACCTCGCCGACGCAGGCCGGCGTGACGGCTCCGAGGATCAGGGCGCGGGCCAGATCATCCACGTAGATGTAGTCCCGCAATTGCCGTCCGTCGCCGTAAATCTCAATCTCCTGATCGTCCATGGCCTGGCGGATAAACCAGTTCACAATCGAGTACTTGCTGTGCCTCATCTGCGATCGCGGGCCGTATGGGTTGGCGATCCTGAAAAGCACGGAGGGAACCCCGTGGACCCGGTGGTAGAACCGGTACATGTTCTCCGCAGATGTTTTGTTAAGGGCGTACGGCGTCAGCGGATTCAAAGGGTGATCCTCGCGAACCGGTGTCTGCTCGATCCTGCCGTACTGCAGACGTGAGCCCGCATGCACGATCAAGGCTTCCGGATTGTGCAGACGCGCGCTCTCCAGCACATTGAGATGACCGAGGTAGTTGATTTCCGCGTCCAGAAAGGGATCCGACAGACTGTCGTTGTGACTGACCTGCGCGGCGAGATTGAAAACGATCTCCTTGTCGCGCAGAAGCACGCTGAGCGCGGTCCTGTCGCGGATGTCGGCGATGTTGATCGTCACCTTGTCCTGGATCTCGCGAATGTTGAAGTAGTTCCCCCCGTAGCTCGGAGCCATCACATCCAGAATCGTGACGCGGGCGCCGAACTCGACCAACTGAAGAGCGATATTGCTGCCGATCATTCCGAGCCCACCGGTAATGAGCACGTTGCGTCCGGCGTAACTCTTTGCCACCTCTGAGTCTTTCATGAATCGTCCCCGCCGAAGCCGACCGTCCGGTTGACTACATACTTGGGCCGGCGCTTCACTTCGTCATACACGCGGCACAGATATATTCCGATGATACCCAGGCAGAAAAGCTGAACGCCGGCCAGGAAGGTCACCGCCACAAACAGGGAGGCCCAGCCGGGCACCTCGGGAATCCGTCCCATCGATCTGAGCAGTACGAGCCGGGCTCCGAGAATCAGACTGACCAGCGAAATCACCCCGCCGCCTATCGAGACGCTGACCAGCGGTTTGTTTGAAAAAGAGAAAATCGCGTCGAGAGCAAGATGAAAGTATTTGCTCAGGCTGTAGCCGGTCTGACCGCTGAATCGCGCACTGCGCTCGTATTCCAGACCAGTCTGCCTGAACCCGACCCACGTCCGCATGCCGCGCAGATACCGGTTGCTTTCGGGCATCTCCTTTATGGTATCCGCCACCTCGCGACGCATCACGCAGAAGTCCCCGGTGTCATGGGGTACCTTCATCTCAACCATACGATCAAGCAGACGGTAGAACGCTGAGAACAGGAAACGGTAGAGCCATGAACGCTTGCGTTTGCGGCGGATGCCGTAGACCACGTCGTAACCCTCATCCAGTTTCTCCATCAACTGAACAAGAACTTCCGGCGGGTCCTCCAGATCGTCATCGATGATCGCGACAAGTTCACCCGAAGCGGCGTCCAGGCCGGCGGTTACGGCGTTCTGGTGGCCGAAATTGCGGGACAGCTCGATCAGCTTCACTCGGGGGTCCTTATCGCAGTGCGCCGCGACAACGTCATATGAGTTGTCCACGCACCCGTCTATCACCGCGATGACTTCAAAGGAATCGACCCGGGAGCTGAGCTCCGTTGTCAGCCGCGTGTAAAGCTCCGGAAAAATGGCGCCCGAGTTGTAGACAGGAATTACGACTGAAAGATCAAGCTTGCTCATCGTCCGTCCCTTTCTCATCGGATATCTTCCCGACCGCCTCTTCCGCGAACATAAGAGGAATGCCGTCGCGAACCGGATAGACAACGCCGCACTCGCTGTTGAGACATCTCACCTGTTCGGGCAACACTTCCACACCGGAGCCGCAAAACGGACACACCAGCAAATCACGCAGTAGTTCCTGACTGTTCAAACAAACCTCCCGGCATCCGAGACATATCTCAAAGATTCTAACTTCACAGCGTCACCATGCAACAGGTTTGAGGATTTCGAATACAGGATACTTCATTCCTCAACAAATTGAATATCGACTATGACCATGCCCTGGATGCTCCCGAGTTGCTCCTGACTCACTTTCCATGTAAGCCCGTGCTCGCCGGGCTCCACCTGGACCGGCTCGGAATCCAGCGTCCAGAGGCGTCCGCCCCATTGCCGTGTCTGAAGAATTGCGCGGCCCTCGTATTCCATTAGGGTGTCAATCTCAACGGCCGGAGCGAGAAGAGCGGCGGTACATTTGAAGCGCCCCTTCACGGACTCGCCGGTCAGGTTTCTGACACGTATTTCCGGCGGATAGGCCGGACTGATCCGCCCGTATGTGCCCTGCTGAATCTGGGCGCAATTCCAGCCGGGATAGAGCAGGCGCACCCGCTGTCCACCCTCGCGCAGGATGTTGTCGATGTCCTCGTCCTTGTTGTACCAGATCGGCGTGGAGAGCGTATTGTCGTGCGCCCTTGAGCCATACTGCTGGATCCAGATCCCCAGGTTGGACATACGCCTGAGCGGGCCGTTCTTTATATCAACCCTCTGCCGGAAATGCCGGTGCGGCCATGTCCAGCTCCCGAGTTCTTCGCCCGGCAACTGACCATGACGAGCGGTTTCGATCCACGGCGACTCGGGGAACTGAAGCAGGAATTTCCGGTGGGATTCACGCAACTCGGGAAGCTGTTCCGGCCCATGGTGAACAAACGGCGAGGCGGGCACCAGCCCGGGCGTCGGAAAGTAGCCGGAGATGAAGCGCAGTTGATACGCGCTCTCGACGAGATACGGCGCGCCGGGCGCCAGATGCTCGTTCAACCACTTCGAGACGGCGCCGTAGTTGGTCCCCTTCGCGGACAACGGATAGTACAGCGGAAGAAACAGGAGAACGTGTACCGCCAGAAACGCACCGGCGAGCGACAGAAAGACCCTGTCGCCATACTGCCTGAGGGGCTTGACGGTCCAGGCGAGAAGCCTTGCGAGGCCATCCAGACCCGCCACCACAATCAATACAAAGAAACTGATGAGCGAAGCAAAATAACGGGAAGCGTACTGCGTACTCGAAGCACTGAACGCCAGCACCAGCGTACCGACTACGCCTATTATCAACACGTAGCGCCGCACAACCGAGCGGTCCCGCTCCCGCCAGAAACTTATGATTCCGATAACAAACACGGCCGCGGCAAGTACGTTTGCCCAACCGACATTGCCCGCGAACACCTTACCCACAAGATCATAGATGATCTCGGCCATCGAGGGACCCGGAGGAAAGCGAAGCTGGGTCGGGTGCGTGGCAAGCTTGTGCAGAAACGGGCTTACGACCAGGTAGGGAAGAGCGCAGAAGGCGGCAGACCTTTTCGTAGAGGCGGGAATGCCGGCCCTGCCCTCTTTCGCGGCTATGCGCGCCGTCTCGACAAGCATGGCGAGAAGAAGAATCAGCAGGATGATGTTGCCGGTCAGGTGGGAGGCAACAAGGCCGATGTTGCTCAGCAGAAGAAGGGCGGACTTCGAGGTCGAGAGCCTCCTCTCTTCAATCACCTCCGCGAGCAGAGCGAGACTGCTCGTCGCGAAGAACATGAGGGGCGCGTAGTAGTAGGCTTCGCGCGAGAAGAATACGGGAAAGAGCGAGAAGGCCATAATCATTGTTGCCGTTATCGCCAGGCGGCGGCGCAGCAGACGGAAACAGAGCACACCGAATACGGGAACCGTCAAAGTACCCCACAGGACACTGGGGATTCTCTGGAGAAACGCGTTGTGCGCGATATCCGATCCTTCAGAATAGAAGATCCAGAGGAAAAGGTTCTGGATTATCCGGGGCAGAGGTAAATGCGTTACGACCAGCAGTTGCTCCCAGGTCATTTGGAGAATGGTCGACGCATTAAGAGGCGGCGTCGAGCGGGTCGCAAAAAGAATCTCGTCGCCCCAGAGGTCCGCCCTGCCGAGCGCGATCATCCGCACCACAAAAGCCGCGAGCGTGAGTACTCCAATCCACTTCCATTCCGCCCTTCTCTCCTCGGGCGGCGCAGGCTCGGGTGGAGGAATCTCGACAACCGGAGTCTCCTTCGGTGTTTTGCGGCGTGTTCTCTTAGAGCCCATACTTCCGTTTCCAGATCTGGAAGGTGAGAAGCGTCCAGATCATCTTTCTATAGTCGCGTTTCTCTTCAAAGTGGTCGTTCAGCATCTGCCGCACGAACGCAGGATCGAACAACCCGTCACTTGCCAAAGCGCCCTCGGAGCAGAGATCTTCGACCATGCCCCGCAGGTCTTTCGCAAGCCACTTGGCGAGAGGTATCATAAATCCAGCCTTGCGCCGCCGGATGATTCGATCGGGCAGCATGCCTTTCATCGCCTGCTTCAGAACGTACTTCGTTTTGAGTCCCTTGAGCTTGTAGACAGGATTGATCTGACAAGTGTATTCCACGAGGTGATGATCAAGAAACGGCACGCGCACTTCCAGTGAATGCGCCATGCTCGCGCGGTCCACCTTCACGAGAATGTCATCCTGAAGGTACAGCTTCATGCACAGATACTGGATGCGTTCGAAGTCGTGAAGCAGTCCGCTCTGACGGACGTAGTTAAGAATGTCCTCGAACGCGTTCTCCCGCATCAGGGCTTCTTTCACGTCGGCGGACAGCAGACTCTTCTTCTGCTCATTGCCGTAACAGCCCATCCACATGAAAAACCTGATTTCCGGAGAGATACCCGCGCCCTTGAGAAACTGCTGAAGCAGGTACTCCGCGCTGGCATACTTGTGCGAAACCGGCAGACGCCGGACCAGGCGGTTGAGCGTGTCGCGCCACGTGCTCGGCAGAAACGACAATCTCTCCATGACGCGGTGCGCCTGAAAAGCCGGATAGCCGGCAAAGAGCTCATCGCCTCCGTCCCCGCCGAGACAGACCTTCACATGTTGCCGTGTGAACTGCGAAAGAAGGTAGGTCGGCAGCATGGACGCATCACCGAACGGCTCGTCTATGATGTCCATAACTTCCGGAAGAAGTTTCAGGGCGCGTTCCTGCGAGAGCACTTCGTGATGATGCTCGGTGTCGTACATCGCGGCAACTTCACGGGCATACGGCGATTCATCATAGCTGGACTCCTCGAATCCCACGGAGAAGGTGTGAAGTTTTCCGGGCACGCATTGAGCGGCCATCGCGGCGATCGCACTCGAGTCGATTCCTCCGCTCAGGAACACACCTACGGGCACATCGCTTCGCAGCCTCTTTGAGACCGAATCTCTCAACAAGCGTCGAATGTCTTCTCCGCATTCGTCGATATTGCTCCCGCTGAGAGGATTATCCTCGAGGGGAATGTCCCAGTACGCCTCCTTGGCCATGCCGTGCGCTCCGAACGTCAGAAAGGTACCCGGCTCCAGCTTGCTGACGCCTTCAAATATCGTGTGCGGCGCGGGAATGTAGCTGAAGGAGAAGTACTTGCTGACGGACAGCAGATCGAGTCTGCGGTTCACACCGGGAAACTGAAGAAGCCCTTTCAGTTCCGACGCGAAAACCAATTCGCCGTTCACGAAGGTGTAGTACAGCGGCTTGATGCCGATTCTGTCACGGGCCAGAAACAACCTCCGCTCGGCGCGATCCCACACGGCAAAGGCAAACATGCCGTTCAGGTGCTCAAGACACGCGGAACCCATCTCCGCGTAGGCCTGCAGAAGCACTTCGGTATCCGATTGCGTCTTGAATTTCCGCCCA
>JAHIZV010000216.1 GCA_018814445.1 Verrucomicrobiota bacterium
AGTCAGCACCTCGTAGGCCGTCTCGAGGTAATCAGGGACAACCTGATGAAGTCCGCCGACCACTACGTGAACTTTTTGCAACTTCCCGGCACGGGGACCAAGCTTCTCATACTCGTCCATGATGCCCTTCACAATGCCTTCACATATGGAGAATTCGTGCATGATCAGTCCGTGGGTGAAGGCCGCAGTTCTTCTTTGACTGCGTCGACATACTCATCCATCCGCGTCAGCAACTCTTCAGACACCGCCATTCCATCGTCCGTCTTCTTGGGCTGAATCCCGAGTATCACGATTTCTTCCGGGCATTCACCCATGTCGCGCGAGAGTTGGATGATATTAAGCAGGTCGCCTTCGTGGGCGGAGAATCTGATCCGGGCCTTTGATCTGACCTCGTCGGGAGTGAACCTTTGAAGCGTTCCCGGTTCCTTGTCCATCAGCGTGCAGTCGATGAAGACAACTTTCGGGCGTCCCGCGATTTCATGCAGGACACTGAGCCCTCCCGTGCCCAGATCGAAGAACTCGACTCCGTCAATGGCGCCGAGACGTTTCTCCGCTTCCGCGACAACGAGAAGGCCGATGCCGTCATCCGACATCAGCGGGCTCCCTAATCCTATGACTGCCGTGTTCACGGTGCTTCTTTCTACTCTTAAGGATCGCGGGTCATCGCGAGCGCAACGGCGCGCGGCGATCCAGACAAACTTCTCAATAATAATATCGCAACTGCGCGATATACAATGTGTTCGACTCAGCTCTGTAAACGATTCGATGCTCATCCGTTATGCGTCGTGACCAGTAGCCTGCCAATGCATACTTCAGAGGCTCCGGCTTACCCGGGCCCTCGAACGGACCGCGGGCGATATCCTTGATAAGACGATTGATGCCTTTCAGCTTCTTCTTATCGGTCTTCCGCCAATGAAGATAATCAGCCCATGCATTCTCGGAGAACATGCAGGTCACTTCACGAGCTTCCTTGTCTTTCCCTTTCCGCTCTCCAGTTCCTGGATGGACTCGAGCAGTCGACGAGCATTCCTGGGGCTGCGAAGAAGGTGCGAGGTTTCGACGAGCGAGTCGTAGTCATCAAGCGACATCATGACAACCGCCGTATCGCGCTTCTTCGTGATGATCCAGGGCTCATGATCCTCGCAGACACGAGTCATGGCTTCGGACAATTTCTCCCGTGCTTCGGTATAGGTGATCGATTTCACAGTACGTACAGGATACTGTACATGCGTCTTTCGGTCAAACAAGATGCCGGATACAGGATTGTTACATCCGGCATCCGGCATCGGGAATCCGTCGCCCACCTTCGTTCTACACGAACTCTACGTTCAGGAAGTGCGTGGAGCACGAGATGCACGGATCGTACGAGCGAACCAGCATCTCCATCAGCAGGCGAATCTCGTCCTGTTCCCTGTCGATAACGGTCGGGACAAAGGCTTCGAAGTCCTTCTGGATATTCCCGTGATTCTGTCCGGTCGGTATGCAGATATTCGCTCCGATACAGGTGCCCTTTGCATCCGTCTCGTATTTATGGAACAGGATGCCACGGGGGGCTTCCACGCAACCGACGCCGACACCGGCCTTCGGTTCCACCTTCGGCAATTCGTGTTTGATGCCCTCGGTCAGCAGTTCATCGATAATCTGAAGCGAGCGTTCCACCACCTGAACAGATTCGACGACCTGCGCGATGTTGTTCATGTAGGGGTTGCAGCAGCCCTTTTCCAGGCCGTACATCTTCGCGACTTCAGTCGCCAGCGGAAGCAGATGCTGGGCGTTCAGGTTGAAGCGGGCGAGGGCGCCCACCGCATACGAATCGCGGTGCCATTTCGTCCATTTCGCAGTCGACTGCGGCGAGACGTATTCGTTGGCCACGCGTTCGAATTCCTGGACCGGAACGACCTCATCCGTATCCGTGCTGCCGATGTTTCCGTGATAGAACGGATAGGTCGGCGGATTCACGAGCGCGATGTATTCGGTCGGCCGGTCAAAGGCGGGGATTCCTCCCGCAAGACTGAGCACGACTTCCGCAAGTGATTTCAAACGGGGCACTGTTTCCTCGAGAGCCTGCTTGATTTCGCGCAGTTCCGCCTCGGTGGGAAGCTTCGCGAACCCGCCGGGCTTCAGCGTGACCGGGTGGGTCTTGCGTCCGGCCAGCTTCTCCATCCACCAGTTGCCGACGCGGTGAATCGCGATGATGTTCTTCACGACTTCCGGGTGTGACGACACCAGCGGCACGACCGATTTCTGTCCGAGCAGATCCGGCGCAACGAGGTAGCCGACATGAAGACTGTGACTTTCGAGCTGTTCGGCGTAGTGCGTGAGGATGCGGAGTTTGTCGGTCTGCACCGAGACTTCCACATCCATCGCGTCCTCGAGGCCCTTGATCGCGGCGAGCGAGTGGGTGACCGAGCAGATACCGCAGATGCGGCTGACGATCGTCTGGATGTCCTCAAAACTGCGTCCACGGACCATCGCCTCGAAGAATCGCGGCGCTTCAGGCACCTGCCACTCGCATTTTTCAATAGTACCGTCCGAGGCCTTCACGCGGATATTCCCGTGGCCCTCGACGCGTGTCACGTGTTTAACATTGATGTCGATTGTCTTAGGCATCGGTTGCCTCCTGTTTGCTGTTAAAGAGCAGTAACTTGTCCTTCAGATCGTCCATGGTCTTGCCGTACTGCGCCATGACTTCTTTCGCGGCGGCCACGTTGGGCTCGTCAACAAAGCCTCTGCAGCCGAAGCACCAGAAGCCGTTCGAGGGGCAGCGGGCGTCACAGCCGGCGCGCGTCAGCGGGCCGAGGCAGACTTCACCGTATTCATACCGGCATACGTTCTCCCTGAGTTTACATTCAACGCAGACGGGATGATTCGGGATGATCGGATTCTTGCCCGCGAGCAGACAGCGAACCACGTAGGTCAGCTCCTCTGCATCAATCGGACAGCCGTGCACTTTGAAGTCGACCGTTACCACCTCATCGATGGCCTTGACCGGAGCGGTGTTGAGATGCTCGTCATCCGCGTTATCCGCGTAGACATACTTCTTCACGTCGCTCATCTCGAAGTTGTTCTTCAGCTTGTTGACGCCGCCCATTGTCGCGCAGGCGCCAAGAGCAATCAGTATCTTTGCGCGCTCGCGGATCTTGATCACTTTCTCCTCGTCTTCGTGACGGGTTACCGAGCCCTCGATGATGGCGATGTCGTACTCCTCGCTCTGATCAGAGATCGCCTCGCGCCACTCCACGGGATCCACGACGGAGAGAAGTTCGAGAATCTCTTCCTCCATATTGACGATCTGCAGCTGACAGCCTTCGCAGCACGCCATATCGAATATTGCTATTTTCGGTTTGCTCATTAGATCGCCTCCTTAAGATCTCTAATGTCAGCATACTTGACGACGGGTCCGTCCTGGCAGGCGTAGATGCCGTTGATCTGGCAATGTCCGCACTTGCCGACTCCACATTTCATGTGACGCTCGAGCGACATGAATATCTGCTCATCTGCGAAGTTCATCTTGTCGAGTTCGAGCAGGACGAACTTGTACATAATCGGCGGGCCGCAGATGATGACGCTGGTGTTGCCGACGTCCAGAGTAATCATGGAGAACAGGGTCGTAATGACACCGACGTTTCCGGACCAATGGTCGTCCGCCACGTCAACTGTCTCGATGAACTCAACGTCATCGCGTTCGGTCCATTCCGCCAGGTCCTCCATGAACAGGCGTTCAGCGGGCGACCGCGTTCCCGACAAGATCGTGATCCTGCCGTAGTCCTCGCGGTGCGCGAGGACATGCTTGATCGCCGACCGGACCGGAACAAGGCCGATGCCGCCGCACACGAAGAGCAGGTCTTTGCCCTTCATTTCCGTATCGACGGGGAATGATGTGCCGAAGGGTCCGCGGACGCCGACTTTCGACCCCGCATCCATCGCATGCAGGGCGCCGGTCACGTTGCCGACCTTACGAATCACCATGTGAAACTCGCCGGGCGCCACCTCTTCGGGGGAAGACGTGACGGAGATAGGCGCTTCGCCGATGCCCGGCACGGAGATCTCGAAGAACTGCCCCGGCTCGAACCTCATATCACTCTTGCCATCGAGCTTAAAGGAGAAGAACTTCTCGGAAGCCGTCATCTTACGAACCTCGACGACTGTTGCGGGATCGGGAAGGAAGATATCTTTGCGTGCGGAAATCATCATGCATCCTCCAGAAGGCGGTTAAATATTTCGACCGGATTGGCGATATTTGCGGTGCATGCGGAAATGCAGCGTCCGCATCCGATACAGGCGATTTGGTCGACCAGTTTCGCCGCGTAGTTTCCTTTGCGAAGGTAACGATGCCGGTATCTCGCTTTCTTTCGTCCGCGGAAGTTGTGGTCGCCCGCGCAGACCGCGAACTCGGCCAGCATGCAGCCGTCCCACGTGCGGTAACGCGAACCGGTCTCCAGGTTCCAGTCCAGCTCGTCCTGCACATCGAAGCAGTAGCAGGTAGGACAGACAAGGTTGCAGGACCCGCACGAGTAGCAGAGCTCGCTTTTCTCTTCCCATACCGGGTGTTCGTACGACTTTTCCATGAGCGCCGGAATCTCGGAGGGATCCATCTTCAGTTCGTGCTTGCGCAGTTTCTTACGGTTCGCTTCCCAGACTTTCTCGCGCGCGGCAAGGGCGCTGTCACCCGCGTCCCGCGCGTCGGAAATAGGACTGATCAGCGCTTCGCCCTTGTCCGTGGCGGCGTCCACCAGGTACGTGCCGTCGTCCAGAAGAGTGATCAGGACGTCGTAGCCCTCGCTCACTGTCGCGGTGCCCATGCATCCGGCGAAGACATCCTTCGAAGGCGTCTGCACGTCAGTGACGACCACCGTCGCGGCGTCGCGGCGGCTCATATAGTGAACGTCGTAGTTGTTCATCGAGAAAATCTTGTCCATCTGTGAGATGGCCACGAAGTCGTACGGATGAACACCGAATACGACGAAGGGGTCGTTCTCGATCACGCTTTCGAATGTGCCCTTCCGATCAAACTTCATCAGCACCTCTTTCTGGGGCTGGAAGTATTTCTTGGGCGGAAGAATCGTCACATCGTAATCGAGCCGCAGGTCCGCTGCCTTCGACAGTCTGTCGAAAGCAAAACGGTCACCTTTGGCTTGAACGCCATATACCGTCTGCTTCTCCACCAGCGCATCGACCCACTTCTGAAGCGTCGGCTGGTCTATCTGCTTCATACTCATTTAGCTACCTCCTCAGGTTTAAATCATCCGTCGGCAGTTTCCTCGTTCTTCGATTTGATCATGTACGCAAGCTCCTGAAGGCTCGCGAGAATGCGGGCGTCCAGCATGGAGACACCAGCGGGAATCTGTATGCTCGCATAAGCCAGGTTCAGAAGTCCTTTTACGCCGGCGGCAACGAGTTGATCGGCGACTTCCTGCGCGGCCGCTGCCGGGACGGCGATGATCCCTATATCGACCCCGAATTTATCCACGATCTGTTGCAGATTCTTCATGGGCTGGACTTTCAGAATGCCCACGCGGGAGCCAATGATCGAAGGATCGATATCGAAAATGCCGCAGGTTTGAAAGCCGTGGCCGGCAAACGATCCGTGGACGGCCAGCGCGCATCCGAGATAGCCGGCGCCAACGATTACGATGTGATGATGACTGCTGCTGTCGAGTTCCTTGTTAAGGGCGGCATCGAGGGAACTGGTTTCATAGCCCCGTTTCGATATGCCCGTGAGATCGAGATAGGAAAGATCCTGACGAACCGTGGAACTTGTCAGGTTCAGCGCTTCAGCCAGCTCCTGCGAAGACACCCATTCGACTTCCGCGTGCAGCAGTTCGTGGACGCGCGCAAGGTACTTCGGCAGTCGCCGAATTACAGGATGAGGGAGCTTTTTCGACTCTTCGGTCATTAATCCACCTTTATTAGATTCCGGCACCAGAATAGGAAGGGGCTATTTTCCCGTCAAACAATTAACGTTAAATATTTGTTGATTTTGACCTCCATAGCTGAATATCCTTGCCTCACGCTACAGGTAAAAAGCCCTGTTTATCGTGAAAAAGGGGCATTTTCGGACGATCAAGCCGGAACTTGGAGAAGATTGTCGCAACGTATTAAGGAGGCCATTGATGGATAGTCAGGCGATCAAAGCCGTGTTGGAGCAACACCGTTTTCTTAAAGACCTCAATCCGGAATTGATGGAGCTGCTGGTCGGATGTGCCACGCCGGCGAGTTTCAAGGCCGGCTCGATGATTTTCAGACACAAAGAGTCTGCGGACAACTTCTACGTGATCACAAGCGGCAAGATTGCGGTCGATCTTGAGACGCAGGATCGGGGAACGCTGACCCTGCAGACGCTTGGCGCAGGGGATATTCTGGGCTGGTCATGGCTCTTTCCTCCTTATATCTGGAATTTCGACGCCCGTTGCGTTGAGGATGCGAAAGCGATCGCTTTTGACGCCAAGTGTCTTCGCGCCAAGTGCGAGGCGGACAACGTCCTCGGCTACGAGATGTTCAAACGTTTCTCTCTGATCATCGTCCAGCGTCTGCAGGCCACACGGATGCAGTTGATGGATATCTATAAGTAGACCGCGTCCAATTTGATTGCGGGAGAGGCAGGGCTGTCGGGTCCTGCCTTTCTTTTTGGAGTGTGAGAGAAAAGGAAAGTGAACTCTCAACTATCAATAAACAACTCGAAACTCCCAATCGCGGAAGGTCAGAACGCAGATAAGCTTTACCCGAAACCC
>JAHIZV010000217.1 GCA_018814445.1 Verrucomicrobiota bacterium
ACGTCCGACGATATCTATATCGATTCTACAGATCTTAGTACTCCAGACCTTCCAGACATCGTAACAAGTTACGCGTATGTTGCTGATAGAAAGCCTGCCAATCCCAACGCTTTCTTCAATATAGTGGACTATGGTGCTCAGAAAATGGGAGCCATTCCTTCGGAATCGCATAACAATAAGTCGGACATTCAGGATGCGATTGATGACGCCGTCGCCGCCGGCGGAGGCACCGTCTTCATACCTACTGGACATTGGTATGTCGAGGGGTCCTTGACGATCAAAACCGGAGTTGAACTGCGAGGACTGATCCATTCGCATATCGCAGCGGCCAGCAATCAGACGCCTCTCATTGTAATGGAAGCCAATAGTGGAGTGAGGCGTGTGAGTATTTACTACCCAGATATCAGTGTAGATGACTGGACTAATAAGCATGCTGTTTCGATTCAAGTGAAGGGCGCCGATGTCTATATAAGAGATGTGCGACTCGGGAATAGCTGGGACGGTATTGATGTGGGGAATGCCATATGCGATCGATATGAGATAGTAGGGTGTGTTGGGAACCCTCGAAATGTCGGCATATATGCTGGTAAGGGATCAGCGGATGGGCGGCAGGAGAACAACATCTTCACACATGATGGAGATAACTGGGCAACGGGTGAAGAAGGGGTGGCGAGGTATACAGCCAGGCTTCCCTTCCAATACGTTGACGTAGATGGTGATATCTCCTTCAACAACCATGCCTTCTTCCCTCAACCCGCGAATCCGCCGCTTGGTAGTGAGTTCCCAACCGTATCGATCGCCGATGGCGTAGCAATCGAAGTCGCTCACTCGGATGCTGACGTGCTGTTTCTTCAGACTCACACTGATGCCGGATATTTAGCCGATATCAAGAGTGGGGCCAATGTAACATTCGTCGATGCTGGGAGTATCTTCAGGGGTATTAAGGTTGCCAGTTCATTCTCTGGCACGTTGGATGTGTTCTCATCGTATTTCGGAGATGCCACGGATATCTTAACTGTTGACAACGGAGCCCAAGGCGCAGTGAACATCGTGCAGGGAGCGGCTTCACAGGGCAATGCAGAAGAACCGAAGATGACATTGCAGGGCGGAGACACGGCCATCAATAACTTCATGTTCCGGTCGGAGCGGTGCAGTCTGTCTGACATTCAAGTTCTTCACACGGGCGGTGAGGCCACGATAGAAGGCTGTGCCGGTTTCGGTGGCCTGAGGAGCCCAGGGGGCGCGGTACACAAGTACAATATCCGTTATGAACAGAGTATCGTAGTCAATGACTGCGATCTTCGCTATCCACTGATCAGCGCCACAAGCACATATGATGATGGGGGCAACTGGGTATACGACGTGTGGAACTGTGTGGAGGGTGACACAAGTACGCTGCCTTCTCCCGAAGTTAGTTGGTCGAGCGACGACGTGGGTGTTGTGGGTGTTCCACAGTACGTGACAATTGACTTTGGCGGCCCGCGCAAGATCTACGGATACAATCTCTACACGTCGTCACAGAATGTGGCGTTGAAGAAGTATAATTTTCAGTATCTGGATAGGGGAACGTGGCGAACCTATCATTCCGTGCCAAACAACACATCTACCCTGATCGAATATGGCACGAGCATTCCCATAATCACCAGTAGGGTTCGAGTCGAGTGCTTGGAAGGTCCTGCCGCCCAACCTCAGTTCTTCCGGATAAACGAGATCCAAGTGTTCGGTCAATTGAATGATAGTGAGCAGATCGGTGACGTACTGAAACTGGATGTCCGCACGAGTTATTATCCTGAATCTGACCCGTCGCATAGGTACTTCTATATTACTGCCGTTGACTTCCCCGATGGAGGTTATCAATGGCAATCCGGCGATTACATTGAGTACGATGTTACGCTGAGTACAGAAGTCGGTGGTTTGGGAGGTATAGACATTTACAACACCGATACGAACGTTTTCCGAGATTCAGGATGGGTGGATCAGGAGCAAATGTCAGGTCATCCTGGTACCGACATTTCCGGCGAAGCGTACGGCAGTTGGTACCATCGCAAGCTTCAGGTGCCGGGCGGTATGGTGGGTCGCGTTGGCAAGTACCTGGATTTGGCAATGGACGTCAGCACGACGAGCGGCGTTAGATTCGAGGCGTACTATGACAATATTCTGGTAACTGATGGCAACGGAAATACCAAGCTCACCCTCTTCAATAACGGGGCCGCACTTGATTTCGGGCAGAGGATCAATGCTGGTCCCTTCATCGCACAAGGGATAGAGCACGAAGAGTCCTCGGTATCGGCCGCGGATTCTCCGATCATCAGCGGCTCTGAATTCAAGAAGACTCACGTCATATCGTCTACATCAAGGACCAAGATTCAGATGGAGGATTTCGATGTGGGGGGAGAGGGGATTGCCTTTCATGATACAACATCGTTGAATCTGGGTGGCAGCTACAGGACGGACGAGGCTGTCGATATCATAGCACAAGGTAGTGCTAAGTATATCGGATGGATCGAGCCCGAAGAATGGCTAACATACAATATACGAGTTGAAGAGTCAGGCATCTATTCCATAAATGCCAGATACTCCACGGAGAGTGGCTCTACCGATGCACAGTGCGATCTTGCGCTGGATGGTCAAGCTCTTGACGGCATCAAGCACTTCCCTGCTACTTCTGGGTGGACTGATTTCCAGACAGTCAAACTATGGAAGGTCTTTCTTCCCGCAGGTGTGCACACACTGGAATTCTACGCCTATACAGCAGGCTTCAATATCGATTGGCTGAGATTGATGCCGCTGATTGAGTCGGACTTCGTTTTTGACCTTCCGGGTGTAATTGAGATGGAAGACTATCATCCGGGAGGTGAGGGTGTTGCGTTCTACGATTTGGTGGAGACAATCAACCTAGGTGGTGCGTACCGCAATGACGCCGTAGATATTGGCACCAACGGTGCGGGCTACGCGATAGGATGGACCGTTGATGGTGAGACGCTGAAGTACAAGGTCCACATTCAGACTGAAGGATTCTACGATATTGATTGTTGGTATACTTCTCCTGCTACCGGTGGCCAGTGGCGACTCAAATGTGACGGGGAGTATGTTACGGAGAGTCAAGTCATGCCTGGGACTGGCGGATGGAGCAACTACTCCCTCTATGAATGTAACGGCGTTCTCCTACCTAAGGGGGAGCATGTGCTTGAGTTTTGCATCGAAAGCAGATACTACTTCAATGTCGATTCGCTCAGTTTTGCATTGGCACCATAGGCCAACTTCGGTCTCTGGGCAGACCCAAAGCTGAGCCAGAAGGCGAGATTGGCTAGCGGTCAGTCAGACATGACTCAAGAGAGAGAAGTCGGCGAAGTGGCGCTCAGGGCTCCACTCCTCTCTTTCGTTTGGGGCCGCACAACGGACTTTACTGAAGTGTAAGATTGACTCCAAGCTTTCTTCATACTAGCAGCAAGTGCTTCCACTTGCTTGGCTGAAAGGGGTTGTTGGATGTTGGAATGGCTTGAACGGACATGGGTGTGTTGCTCGGAACTGCGCGGTGTGCGCAGAGTGGCCTTCTTTGTCTCGGCGGCACTCCTCTCCTTTGTGGTCTTCGCCATTCTGATTAACATCAACACCTCAAACTACAATGAGCGGGCGAAATTCTCGGAGATGGTGTACGGGGAGGCGTATCGTCCCTATGTAAAGCGCATGTTGATGCCGGGCTCGATCCAGCTCGTTCGCAAGGTATTGCCTGATCGGCTGGAGGATTCTGTCACGGCCTGGGGTGTGGAGCAGCCCTTCTTCAAATGGCTTTTCGCGGAACGCGGCTGGGAGCTGGAGTTCTTCATGGACTACCTCATCTTCGCGATTCTCGCCTATCTATGCATACTGGGATATACGTACGCTATACGCTATCTTGCGGCAGCAGTCCTTCGCGCCAATGCCGGATTCTTCAGCTGGATTGCTCTGCTCTCTTTGTTCCTTCTCCCGCCGTTCTTCCCGTTCAACTATATCTACGATATGCCGGCGCTGTTCCTGACTACCCTGGCGCTGGCTCTGCTGGCGCGACGGAAGTGGGTCGCGTATCTCCTTGTGTACGGATTGGCCTGCATGAATAAGGAGACCACAGTTCTCCTCACAGCAGTGTTCGCGCTCTACTACTTTCCCCGTCCGCTATTCAAGAATGTGCGGTATTGGATGCTTCTTGTGTTGCAGGGCTTGATCTTCATCGGGATCCAGGTGCTTGTTCTGGTCCTGTTCCGCGACAATCCCGGTGGACATACGGAGAACTACTTGCTGCCTCACCTGCGACAACTGCTCCGGGCATATTCATTCTCGAAAGCCTTCACGACCGTTGCCGTGCTCCTGCTGGTGTTCAACCGATGGGGTGAAAAGCCGCTTGTTCTCAGGTATGCATCGTTGATGTTCATTCCCCTCTACGTGCTCTTCGTCCCCTACGGGTACATGGGCGAGATCCGCGTCTTCTACGAGGTCTTCCCGGTTGTTCTCCTGCTTGCGGCTCAGAGCGTGGCTCATCTCCTCGGAGGGGAAGTGACCGTCCGAGAAGACCTGCAGAGGGCTGTGTAAGCAAACGGACCATGACAACTTCTCAATAGTGAGAAAAGCAATGTCTGCACTTTTTCCCCGAACCGACGTATCTTCTTGAATCATACAGAGATTTCGATGCATGAATGAACGTTTGTCTGCTTGGCATGTCCCTTGCTACTGATACTTGGCATGTCCCTTGCTACTGATATAGGGGCCTAAAAGCGGGTTTGTTGTATGAAGAAGTTACTATCCATGTTTCTTGCGGTTGGTCTCTTGGGAGCGGGAGAGGCTCTGTCTGCGAGCTACTCGGTTCCAGGTGACTACCCGACGATTCTTGATGCGATCCGATCGGCCCCCGACGGAAGTGAGATCGTTGTGGCTCCCGGCGTATACAATGAGTTTCTGGATGTCTTCGCTGTGAACAGTACCTTGACGATCCGCTCCTCGGGCGGAGCAGCCAACACCATCATCGATGGTCAAGGTGTCAGCAAGCTGGCCCAACTCAATGGGCAGGAGGTCTACGGAAGCTACCAGCTTACATTCGATGGCTTCACGTTCGCGAATGGCCGGGCCTACGGCGATGCCTCACCAATTGCAGTTGTCGAATACAGTCCGATATTCCGCAACTGCGTGTTCGAGAATAACTATGCTGAACAGCGGGGAGGGGCGATCCGAATTCTCGGTGGTGCTTCCGACGTCCGTTTCGAGAACTGTACGTTTAGAAATAACGTGGTCGAGAATATCGGCGGCGGTGCAGTCCTGGTAAATGCCGGATCAGCGCAGGCCGTCTTCGTAGATTGTCTGTTTGACAGCAACAGTGCAGTGACGCCCTATTCTTCAAACCTGAACCACGGTGGCGCGATCTACTACTCTCAGGGTGGTGGACAGGTCGTTAACTGCACTTTTCTGAACAACAAGTCGACCTACACCAGCGGCGCTATCATGATTCTCTCTCCGTTCGGACAGAATGAGGGCAGAGTGGACATTATCGGATGCCGCTTCGAAAACAACTACACCGAACGGAATCCGGGGGCGGCCCTGCCGCCGGGAGGCGCTCCCACTGAGGGCGGAGCCGTGATGGTAGAAGACAATGTCGATGTCTATGTTACAGGCTGCTACTTCGAGAACAACCGGGCCATGGCTGGCGGGGCGATCCACAATTACCGTGGAAAACTCACAATCAGCGAATGCGTATTCGAGAATAACACGGCGACAGGAACAGGATACCTCGGCTATGGCGGAGCAGTAGGCTGCAATTCGAACGAAGATCCTGCGGGAGGCGATCATCCCAATGCCTATTTGCACATGTCAGACACCGTTGTCCGCAATTGCACGGCCCCGGTAGGTGGCGGTGTCGCATACGGTGGCGATGGTATGCATGGTTTGTACAGCTGGAACCGAGGCTCGGCAGTGTTCCAGAATCTGGTGATTGACAACTGCCGTGCGACTACGGCGGGGAGCAGCTATGGGAACGGAGGGGGGCTGAATCTGTTTCATGCCGATGTGTCTGCCAGTGGGCTCTATGTTCTGAATTGTACCGCGGAGAATATCGGAGGGGCCATCGTTCTTGACGGCTACTCCTACATGTACGGGAGCGGGAACTTCATTGTAGGGAACAATGCGTGGTATGCTGATGACAGCATCCACGAAGCAGGGAGCTCCTATGAGTCCATGTCCAGTACGGTGATCGCTTATAACGGCGGGCATGGAAGCGCAAGCGCCGTTGGTTTCACTGCCTCGCCGCCGGTTATCATAGACAACAACGCATATCTTGCGTACGTGGTGACGCCCTATTCGTCCAGCAGTCCTCCCAGCATCAGCCCTTCTGTGGGAAACCTGCCCAACCGGGGCGGCTATTCCGCGGGAACAGTTGTTGTGCCGAACGTGAGTACTGCGACCACATTCACGCTCAGCTCCCAGTACGCCGACCGGCAGACGCAGGTTGACGAGGCGACCTACGGCCCTCCTTTGATTCTGTACCCGGGCGAGCCCATAGTCGGCGATTTCGACAATGACGGACAGACGGACTACGGTGTGTACTACGCTCCGGTTGGCGACTGGAAGATCGAAAGGAGCACCGAAGGGCTCTTCCTGACGCAATTCGGCTACTCTGACACGTTGGGTTTCGCTGGTGATTTCGATGGAGACGGCTACGACGACATCGGATGCTACTATCCTTCAGGTGGTAACTGGTACCTGAGTATGAGCAGCAACGGATACAAAGAGGTGCAGTTTGGCTTCGCCGGAACGCTACCTCTTGTGGGTGATTTCGACGGAGACGGAAAGGATGACATCGGATGTTACTATCCGCCCTCCGGCGCATGGTACATCTTCATGTCAACCGACGGCTTCTTCACCACTCAATTCGGATTTGATGGAACCGTGCCCGTCGTGGGTGATTTCGATGGAGATGGGAAGGACGACATAGGATGCTATTATCCCCCGGCGGGTCTCTGGTTTGTCTTCATGTCAACCGACGGTTTCTTTACGACGCAGTTCGGTTTCAGCGGGACGGTGCCGATTCTCGGCGACTTCGACGGAGACGGACGGGACGATATCGGTTGCTACTATGCACCCAGTGGGGAGTGGTTTATTTTTATGTCAACCGACGGCTTCTTCACCACGCAGTTCGGCTTCGCCGGGACTGTGCCAGTCGTAGGTGATTTTGATGTCGACGGAGTCGATGACATCGGATGCCAGTATCCACCCAGCGGCGAGTGGTTCATCTTCAAGAGCACTGAGGGCTTCGCCACCATGGAACCGGTGGGCAGTCAGTAGTCCTTCCGCGGCATGCACTTGCTATGCGTGTCGTCTACCGTTGATGCTGAAGCAGGCTGTCGCCACAACGTAGCAGCAGAATCCCACCCAGAACGTCGTGGAGATACTTGAGTTCAGGGCGATCGCCACGGCCAGAACCGACGCGCACACTGATGTAGCTCCGTTGATGCCCCAGAGCCATGGTGTCAAATCGTGCGTGCCGCGAGCGGCCAGTCGCAGTCCGATAGGGAACGCCATTCCCATGAAGAGCCCCAGCGGGGACAGGATGGCAATTGCTACCAGAATTCGCACCAGAGTGACCGCTCCGTCGAACATACGGATCGCGTACGGGGTCAACAGTCCGAACAGGATCAATATGGCCAAGAGGCCGAGCATCCGGTTGCGGCCCGCCGTTGTCAGCAGATCCCCCGAGATGGAGCCTGTTGTGAAGCTTCCTATGCCGCTCGAGAGCAGCACCGCAAACAGAGCTACGGACAGTCCATAAACAGGATGACCCAGGAAAACGATTAGCCGCTGCATCTGTGATATCTCTACGAACATGAAGCCCAGTCCGATTCCTGCGAAGAAAAGGAAGTGAAACAGGCTTCCCTTCAGGTGTTCCTTCTTTGTCGTGAGAATGAGCGGTACGATGATGCACAGGAAGGTGAGGACGAAGACAACCAGAAGCAATCGAGCCAGGGTGGCAATCGCCTTCATGTTGAAGCCCATCATGCCCTGCCGCCAGAGATCTTTGTTGAAGGCATCTCGCAGTCGAAGCATGTTGAAGAAGAAGGGACTGTTGTCAGTGGGTGGGGATATGTTCAACGGGAATCCCGCGAGGAAGCCGTCGAAATCATCGGTATCAACCAGTTCTGCAAAGGTCTCGTCCGATGTCTCCCGGGGGGTGACCACCAATTCCAGATCAAGGTCCTTTGCCACCTGTTCTACCTTGTCGATGTCGGCGTCGGAGAAAGGCTGGCGACTGAGCAGCAGTGTGCCGATACCGTCCGGCACATCGCCGAGCTTGGGTTTGGTCATGGCCACGATCATCATATGATCTCGCGGGTTTTCAATGCCCATGGCCTCAAGAGTGGCGCGGGCGAGAGAGGCCGTGCGGTACGTTTCTCCGGGGCGGTCTTTGAAGTACCATCGGGAGACGGTCAGAATGCCGTTGGGCTTCAGTCGCTCGAGAAACGTAGTCCACGCTTCTACCGTATAGAGAGAATTCTCGGCGAGGACAAAGGCTCCCGCGGCAGTAGCGGCCCAGGTATCAATTAGAGAGATCTGAAGGATGTCGTACGTATTCTTGCTGCGTGCAATATAGCTGCGGGCCTCGTCATTCACGAATTCTATGTTGGGGTAGCCGTCCAGATGTCCCGTGAAATCGCCGTAGATGTCGTTTACGGCCTCAATGATAGCCTTGTTCAGCTCGATGCCTAGGACGTGTTTCTGCTCAAAGGCAAGGGCAGAGAGCAGATCCCTGCCGCCACCGATGCCCACGACCAGCACTTCCGCTTCATCGCGCAGATGATGGGCCAGATTCGTGATGTCAAACTTGAGGTGCTCGAGGTGCTCGATATCACCGTCAAAGGCCGTTACCACGGTCGCTGCGGCAGCATCAATATCGAGGTGAAGTCGTCGAACTCTCAGGTCATCAGGCATCTTTGAACTGAAGCCCCATCCGAACGGCTGCTGTTGGGCGTACAGATTGCCATCCACCTTCACACGGGAGAATGAGTTCCACTTCTCGTAAAGAGGGCGCTCCTCGAGCTTCCCCTTGACCCACATTAGTCGAATCATGCCCTTCTGCTGCTGTACCAACCACGTATTGCCGAGTCCGAAGAGAACAAGAACCACGGTCGTAGCCAGGGCGAGACGCCGGACGATTCGCGAGTCAGCGTCCATGGCGAAAAGGAGTGCCCCCATCGACGCAATGGCAGAGACAAAGACAACGGCGGTGGGTCCGTCAGTGAAATCGAGCAGATAGATCAGCAGAAGGCAGCCGAGCGCCGCACCGGCCAGGTCTGTTGCATACAGGCGGCTCACCTGCCGTGGGAACTTGGTGAGGGCTATGCACACACACACACCGCTGAATACGAACGGTACAGCAATGACGGTGAACGTCAGCGCGGCGGAGAATACTCCCATGAAGGTTGACGAAGGCACAAAAGGGATACAGAGCTGGATCAGGAAGGTGAAGATGACGCCGATCGCAAAGTAGACAGTGTTGCTGGCCATGTCTGTCTTCGCGCGCTCTGCCGTGTACCGATTCGGGCGGAGATAAACGAGAATGGCTCCCACCGTCATACCGAACATAGTGACCGAGATGGCCATGAACGCGAAGTGGTACCACATCGTGACGCTGAAGATGCGGGTCAGAAGGATTTCATACATCAAGGTCGCCAGTGTGATCAGGAAGAATCCTGCGTATCCACGGCCCCCGACCTTTAAACAATTGTCCATACCATGCTCCTTGCTGAAACAGTCCGCTATTCTCCGCCAAGGACGCGAACCTTACTGGATCACATCGGTCCGAGGCAACCCGATACTGATGGGGATGGGCGTTTCCGAAGCGAGCCCTAATGCGCATCCGGCGCGCGCTGTGCCGGCATCAGGGCATCCGCCACGCGATTAACTCATGCCGGCACATGATCCTGCCTATCTAATCCGAAGCGAAATCTGACGTACGAAGCACTCAACAGCTTTGACTCCCTCCTTGTTAACCGGTGCTGATCAGTCCCTGGCGAAAGAAGAAACACTGAAAGGGCTCAGTGCGTCCGGTCTTTCGTATGGAATGGTACAGAAGCCCCAAGATAAGCAAAAGCTATGACAGGCTCGGTTTTTGGGCCTCCCCGTCTTTTTCACAAAGAAGCCCACCGTAGGATATCGCTTCACGCATGCTCGTTGAAAGACAACGCATAAAGAAAAGCATGGGCGGAATATCTCCGCCCATGCCTTCTGTTTTCAGTTGTACGGCCCGCTTACGGTTTTTGTCCAAGGGGCTCATCACCGGGGATGCCCCACGAGATAGGCCGGATCCCAGCGCGCAGACGGCCGGTTGAGCTGTCGAGGATGTACCATTCGCCGCCACCGCGCAGGATGCAGTAGTCGAAAAGGCCATCGCCATCGTAGTCGCCGGGTTCAGGCGAATCGCCGGGAGCGCCCATTTGCAGGGCCGGTGATGTCGTGGTGCCGTCATCCAGACGAACATGCCAGGTTCCGTCAGAGGGTCGGAAGAGGATCATGTCCGTGATGTTGTTCCCATCCACTTTCTGTGCGATGGGAATGTCACCCGACGCACCAAACTGGACAAAGCCGGAACCTTTGATGTACCACGTTCCATCAGAAGGACGGAACACAGCCACTTCGTTGGTTCCATCGCCGTCATAGTCGCCGGGAACAGGGATGTCCCCGTTATCCGGTGAGCCCCAGGTAACGATATCCGGAGGTCCGCCGCCCGCAGGCCGTATGTACCAGTTTCCTTCGCTCGGACGGTAGACTGCATTATTCAGCATACCGTCACCATCGTAGTCGCTTGGTACCGGCACGTCGCCCGGTGCACCCCAGTTAACAAGGCCTGCTCCGCCAACACTTTGCTTGACGAACCAGTTGCCGTCGCTCGGCCGATACACGGCGATGTCGACCACCGCATCGGCGTCCCAGAGGCCCTGAACGGGGATGTCGCCCGGTGCGCCCCATTGGACTTCACGGTATCCGTCCGCGGTCTGCTTGATGTACCAGCGTGCGTTGCTGGAGCGGAAGACCGCAATATCTTTTGCTGTATCAGCGTCATACATGTCAGAAACAGCTACGTCGCCCGGGATGCCCCAGTCGTACGGCGGTTCGCTCTTCAGGAAGATACCATCGGCAAGATTGCCGCCGGAGCTCTGAAGGATGAACCAGTCGCCGTCCCTGTAGATGGATACGTCGGCATTCGTGTCGCCGTCATAATCACCGGGAATCGGCGTGTCACTGCTTGCGCCCCACTGCATGGCCAACGGACCATCCGTGGAACCGTGTGCATACCACATACCCGAGGAAGGACGAAAGATGCCAATGTCCGTGGCGCCATCTCCGTCATAGTCCGCAGGGACGGGGCGGTCGCCGGCGATACCGTAGGCGACCTCCTGATGTCCAGCGGTGGATCCGTCGTAGACGAAGAGGTTGTTCTGATAGGCCTGGTCAGTTGCGCGGAACACACCCAGATCTGTGGTTCCGTCACCGTCATAGTCAGCCGGGAGGGGAACGTCGCCGGGCAGTCCATAATTGGAGAGGACCTGGCCGCCGCCGCTCAGGTTCACCGCCCAGAGGTTAGTTTCTGTGTCGTCCGCCGCGGCACGGAAAATGCCGACGTCGTTTGTGCCATCGCCGTCATAGTCACCGGGAACAGGACTGTCGCCCTCGGTGCCCAGGTTGTGGATCGGATTGGCGCCGGTGCTGCCCTTGACGTACCAGTTGCCCTCTGACGGACGGAATACACAGATGTCATCGATGTTGTCGCCGTCGAAGTCGGCGGGAGCCGGAACATCACCCGGAGTGCCCCATTGTACGGAGTATTCGCCGACTAAGCTGCCCTTGATGAACCATTGACTTGTGGCTGGGCGGTACACGCAGATGTCATCGGTGCCGTCGCCGTCAAAGTCAGATGCCATAGTCTGTTCCGAGGAGTTATTTCCCTTATCCCCCGAAACTTCTAGCTTCCTGTACTTGATGCCGGCGTTGTTGTAGACGACGTGCAAGTCGCCCGCTTTGTCCACGCAAAGAGCGCCCATCACACCTGTGAATGTTGCTCCTTCGCCGATCTGTGCGGCGCTCGTCACGTCAGACGGTATGTAGCGGACACGCATGAGGCTGCCGGCCTGGTAGCAGACCCAGACGCCGCCGTTATTGGCGGGGTAGAGCTGAGGTTCAAAACGGCGAAGGCCGCTGGTGCCGGAGGCATCGATGATCAGAAGACCGGAAGCTGAAAACACGAAGTGGCCATCGCCGCTTGTGTTATCGCCCTTCCAGATATTCATTACGATGCCGGGCCCGCCGAATTTGCCGAAGTCGTTCGCGATGTACGCAGTCTGCGGTTCAACGTTGTCAGAGACAACGATCGGGTAGGCGCCGTCATCACCCATATAGGGGTAGGTTCCGAAGTTGGCCCATACCTGACGTCCCTTGCCGGCTTCTGCCCGGACCGAGTTCTGATAGCTCCAGTCGGTGCACGCATGCCAGACGGCCTGGACTTTTCCGCCCGGATGGTTGAAGTCACCGGCCTTGGAAATCCAGAAGTAGTTCTTCTCTCCGCCGCTTCCGGTGCCCATATTGCCGGTGCCAAGGGAGTAGAATGCCGACCCGTTCCAGCCGACTTTCTCCCAGTATCCGCCGTTACCGCCGTAAACCACGGACTGGTTGTTGATCGTGGGATCGATTGAAAGGTTTGAGACCGGCAATCCGCCGGCGCCGCCCGTTGTGGCGGAGTATTTTCTGAACACGGGCGAGGTCGCCATATTCTCACGGAGCATCATGCCCATGCCGTGTGAGTACCACTTCACAACCGAGATCCACGCCTGATCAAATTCGTTGATCTCAATATGAGGATTGTAGGCCTGCGCACTTTGCCCGCCGGAATTGTAGCTGGAAGTCTGCCACGAGCCCCCGATCTTGTCATAGAAGTAGTTGACGGTCGATCCGCCTATGTCTACCACAACGTGAGGCTGGTCTTTGGAGTCAGTTGCGATATGCGGCAACCGACCGTTTGCCCCCAGGTACTCCTCCGGCCCCACACTGACTATATGGGGTTGAGCCAGAACCTGAAGGCCCGACGCCAGGATTGAAAGAACGGCAAGAACTACTACTCGTTTACTCATTATGTCACCTTTCGTATTGGTGCTTTTTACCCACAGCAGGCGTAAATTAGCGGCTATATCAGCACGATATTCAGACACTTGTCAAACAGGGAAATCTCAGCGATTTCCCCGGACAACATCCAGATACACTACATCCATTTTCGGTATAGACAACATACACGGACGAGCGTTCATCGAATAGATGAAGATAATGGATTTCTGACTGTGTGGGAGAGTGGGAGTTTGGAGGTTTGGAGGTTTTCAGTCGTGGGAGTTGGCGGAGGAGGTTCGGAGAATGGGAGAGGAGGGAACTCTCAACTATCAACAAACAACTCGAAACTATCAATTGCGGAAGGTCAGAACGCAGATAAGCTTTATTCGAAACCCGAAACCCGAAACCCGAAACCCGAAACCCGAAACCCGAAA
>JAHIZV010000218.1 GCA_018814445.1 Verrucomicrobiota bacterium
ACAATGCGAACTTCATCCATTGTTCGTAGTTAAGCCCGTCAGGGCTGTGCCTTTCTTTGCCTGGCGCATCCGAAAGTGGTCTTAAGTCAGCGGCATTCAAGGCTATCCTCATACCCGGGCGCAGGACAGAAAATGGAGTACCACCAGGCAGATTGACAGAACGCATTCGATCATGGCGAGAAGCCTGATGTTCAGGGACGGGGCGAACTTCTGCCAGTAGTCGAGACCCAGCAGGCCGATGGCTGCATCGACCATCATGACGATGGCCAGCCAGAACCAGAACGGATGCGCCAGGAACCCCATCCCTTGAGCATATCATCACGGACGTTCTCACGCAAAGGCGCCAGGCCATCAGACGGGATAAGGAAATCACAGGCGCAACCATTCGTCAGAAAATTAACGATACAGCTTGAACGACCGACTTTCCGATGCTATACGTCTCGGCTCAATCGAACAGCAGTTCCGTACTGAAAGGCAGTCCCGTGAGAAAACTGAGTCCGTATGAATTGGGAGGTCTGATCCTCGGCCTTCTGCTATTCTGCATGCCATTCGTGGTGACTTTTCCTGGCCTCTCGCCCGCGGGACACAGGATCTTCAGCATATTCCTTCTCGCTATCGTGCTGTGGGTCACGGAAGCCATTCCCCTCTTCGCGACCGCCGCCGTCATTATCTTTCTGGAGATACTGATGATAAGCGACAAGTCGCTTCTCCCGCAGATCTCCGGATTCTCCGCACCAAAGTTCAGCGTATTCTACAACGCGCTCGCTCATCCTGTTCTGATGCTGTTCCTCGGCGGCTTTTTTCTCGCGGACGGAGCTGCGAAGTTTCAACTCGACCGGAACCTCGCGCGGGTGCTCCTCAAACCTTTCGGCACGTCCCCGAAATACATCATGCTGGGGTTGATGCTGATCACAGCCATGTTCTCCATGTTCATGAGCAACACAGCGACGACGGCGACGATGATGGCGGTGATCATTCCGGTTCTCGCTACGCTGCCCGTGCAGGACCGCATGCGCACCGGCCTGGCCCTGTGCATCCCGATTGCCGCCAACATCGGAGGCATAGGAACACCGGTTGGAACGCCGCCGAATGCAATCGCCCTGGGCGCACTTTCAAAAGCCGGCCCGCAGTACTCCATCAGCTTCGTGAAATGGATGGTCATGGCCATCCCCTGCATGGTCGTTATCCTGTTCTTCGCGTGGGTTCTTCTGACGCTGATGTTCAGAAGCGGAGCCAAAGAAATCCGGCCGCAGATCGACTCGAAATTCGACAAGAGCCTGCCGGCCTATGTCTTTTACATCACCTTTGCGGCAACGATTCTCCTTTGGCTTACGGAGCCCCTGCACCATGTGAAATCTACTATCGTCGGATTCCTTCCTGTCGTTGTACTGCTCTCCACCCGTGTCTTCACGACAAAGGAACTTCATGCCGTGCAGTGGCATGTGCTCTGGCTCGTGGCCGGAGGCATCGCCCTGGGTACGGGAGTCAGCGCTTCGGGGCTTGATGCATGGATGATTGGACTGATTTCGTGGGGAGACATGAGCCCCGCGATGATTGCGGCGATTCTCTGTCTTGCCGCCCTGATGATGGGTTCTGTCATCTCGCACAGCGCCACCGCAAACCTGCTCGTGCCCATCGGCATGACCCTCGCCATATCACTTCAGATGAATCCCGTGAAGGCAGCCGTATTCATCGCGATCGGCTCTTCGCTGGCTATGCCCCTTCCCATCAGCACTCCGCCGAACGCGATCGCCTACAGCACGGGCGCCGTGAAGACTAAGGACATGGCCATTACGGGTGTCATCATAGGCGTATTCGGCTGGGCTCTCTTCACGCTTGTCGCTCCGCATCTCTGGAACTTGATGGGTGTTCATCTTGGGACAGTGACTCCATGACTGAAAGCAGGCCAATAGAGCGGTTCGCGGTCCTCTGCGTCGACGATGAAACGGCTGACCTGGCAGCGCTCGTACGCGATCTCGAAACGATCTGCGGCGACGCACTGGAAGTTGACGGAGTCGGCGACCCGCGGGAACTTCTCGAAAGAGCGGAAGAACTTGCGAACGAAGGCGTCCGCATCGCTCTCGTGGTTGTCGATCACAATATGCCCGGAATGTCCGGAACTGATTTACTCATAGCACTTCATGAGGATTCGCGGTGGCGGTCTACCCATAAAATCCTGCTGTCCGGAAAAACCACCGTCGACGACCTCAATCGCGCACTTAACCGGGGCGCGCTGAACGGCAATCTGCCGAAGCCATGGACGTACGAGCAATTGAGAGATGCGGTTCGCCTGCTTATTACAGAGTACTTCGTCGATCATGCCCCCCAGTCCGTCTCCCAACTCGCGGATATCGTCGATGTTGGACAGCTCGCAAGAGCGTTTGCGGCCTCTTCCCAGCGGCAGATCACAATGCAGGCGGATCTTGACCGCCTCAAACGAGGCTTCATCCAGGAACTGGGACTTACCGATCAACAGGTCGAAGCGGCCATGATCGGGGAATTGGATCGAACATTAAGCAATCCCGAACGCCTTCGATTGCCGGCGGGAACGGTTCTTCTTCGCGAAGGACAGATTGTCGATGGCGTCTGGATCGTTCTATCAGGAAATGTGCAGTTGCTCCGCGAAGCCGCGGGCCGCGCACTCATCTCCCACGAACAGACCGTCGGCCCCATCGTCGGCCTCATGGCGCTCTTCAGCGGGCATAGCGCTTTCTTCACCTGCAAAGCAGTCAGCGAAATCGAAGTGATGCGCCTCTCCATCCAGGAACTGGACGAAGCCCTGCAGAAAAGCCCGAACCTCTCACAGCTTTTCGTCACGGTCCTGCTGCGTTCACTTGTGCGCCGAAACAGGCGGGCCGTGGAACTCCAGACCGAAGTGGACAAGCTGAACCGCACGATGGCGATCGAGCGCGATCAACTGGCGATGGCCGTGCGGGAACTGAAGCAGGCTCAAGCGCGCCTCGTGGAATCCGAGAAGATGGCCACCCTGGGCCAGCTCTCCGCGGGCGTCGCGCACGAACTGAACAATCCTGTCGCGGCAATCCGGCGGGCCGCCGACTTCCTTCTGCAGGACATTGACAAGCTTGCAGACCAACACCCGGACCGCGAGATGCTCCGGTCAAGAATGCAGGGCGCACTCAATGCCAAACCGGTTTCGACCCGCAAACAACGGGCACAAAGTGCTGCTCTCGCGGAGCACCTCAAGGACGACCGGCTCGCCAAACGCCTCGTAAAGATGGGCATCGCCGATCCCGGCGAATTCGAACTGCTCCTCGGATCGGCCCCGGAAAAGACACAGGCAGAGATCCTGGACAGCATCGAGTGTTACTATCAGCTGGGAAGTTCGCTCAAGAACATCCGCGCATGCGCGGAACGGATCGCAGCTCTCGTGAACAGCCTTCGGTCATATGCCCGGGGGGACCGGGAAATGGATTCCGAAGTGGATCTTCATCAGGGCATCGAGGACACTCTCCTGCTGTTCGGCAAATCTCTGCAGGAAGTCGAAATCCTCCGGGAGTATGGTGACATACCGATGATCGAGTGCAGGAGTGGTGAAATCAACCAGATCTGGACCAACCTGATATCCAATGCCGTGCAGGCAATGGACGGCAAAGGCAGAATCGAGATATACACTGATCAGCCGGACGCGGAACATGTCCGGGTGAGAATCATCGACAGCGGGCCGGGAATTGCGAAGGACCATCTTGAGCGCGTCTTCGACATTAAGTTTACCACAAAAGAAGGCCGTATAGAATTCGGCCTGGGCCTCGGGCTGGCAATCTGCAGGCAGATCGCAAACAGGCACGGAGGATCTATTCTGGCTGACTCCGAACCTGGACGCACATGCTTTACTCTCGAATTACCTGTCTCACAAGAAAACCAATCAGACCAAAAAGGTGGAGCTGAATCATGAATCGTGTAGTTATTCTGTGCGTCGAAGACGAATCGGAGGTCAGGGAGGCCATAGTCCGCGATCTGGACACCTTTGCCGAGGTGTTCCGCATCGAAGAAGCGGAGGATGCGGCGGACGCGAAACAGGTCATGGCTGATTGCGTGAAAGACGGTGATGCCGTCGGACTCGTGCTATGCGATCACCTGCTGCCGGGCGAGAAAGGCGTCGACTTCCTCGTGGAGTTGAACGAACAGCCTGAAACGCATTCCATACGTAAAGTGCTTGTCACCGGACAGGCCGGCCTGGAAGACACGATAAAGGCCGTTAATGACGCAGGCCTGGATCACTACATTGCAAAGCCATGGAAGATCGATGAACTGCACGAAGTGGTCAAAGAACAGCTCACCGATTTCGTTCTCAAAACATCCGCGAATCTCCTGCCGTACGTGCCCGTGCTCGACGGAACCCGCCTGATGGAGGCCATCGCGCACGGCGGACGAACGGAGTAGCGAATGTCTATGGGGGTGCGGGAGCTACAGATACGCCAGGCACTCACCTGTCAGGTCTGCAAGAGTGGCGGGAAGTTCTCCTCGAGTTGCGAAGATCTGTGGTTCCCTCTGGCATATCTCCGAAAAGTGTCGCGACATCGCGTCTCTGACTTCTTCAAGTGACGGGCCATCGTCACCCAGTATGCTTTCGAGTGATGCAACCGGTTCCCCGACCAACCCACAGGGAACGATGTTGGCGAAACCGGCAAGGTCGATATTCACGTTGAAACTCATTCCGTGCATGGTTATCCACCGCTTCAGATGAAACCCTATCGCGGCGATCTTCCCGTGCTCAGCCCAGGCGCCATTCATGCCCTCTCGCCTGACCGCAGAAACCCCAAAGTCTCCAGCCGTCCTTATGGCAATTTCTTCGAGGTTCCAGAGGTACCCGTGCGCGTCGGCTTCCTGAGTTCCCAGTTTCATGATCGGGTACATCACAATCTGCCCGGGCGCGTGATAGGTAACGTCACCACCTCGTGAAGACTGGTGAAGCTCGATACCCTCCTCCTTCAGATACTCAGGTGTCACGTTCAGGAAGTTGTCTCTGCCCCGACGCCCCAGTGTGACCACGGGCTCATGCTCGAGAAACAGAACCGTGTCGGGTATCGCCCCTGATGTGCGCGCGGAGACAAGGCGCTCCTGCAGCGAAACGCCTTGTGCGTAGGACAGGGGTTTACTGAAATGAATGCACCATGTGCTCATTGCATCACCGCTTCGCGTTGAGCGAAGCTCCCGGAGAAGTGAATCGCCTATTCAGATGGAAGCTGCGATTCGTATTGCGAGGCATCGAGAAGGTCTTCCACGTCCGACTCATCGATCGGCTTCATGCGGAAAAGCCACCCCTCCTCATAAGGATCCGAGTTGATGATCTCCGGCTCATCGGCCAGACGATCATTGATTTCCGTCACGGTTCCTCCGATCGGGGCATAGATATCAGAAGCGGCTTTCACCGACTCAACCACGGCGACTTCATCCTGGGCTGACAGGGTATCGCCAACGCTGGGCAGTTCAACATACGTGATGTCCGAAAGTTGATTCTGGGCGAAATCTGATATGCCAACGACCACTTCGTCCCCCTCGACGCGAACCCATTCGTGTGTGCTTGTGTAACGGCAGCTCTTATCTATCTGCATTGTCGCCTCGCTTTCAGTGAGTAGAAGTCAGCCCTGTGAAACATACCCGCGTGCTCGTTATGATGGGAGGTTTTTATATCAACCGATTCATGACCGACAAGTTCCTTTTTTTGCTAAATGTGGAGGCCTCTTCCGGGGCTCTTCCCGGGCTGTGAAACAGGTGGGAGGAAACAGGGACCTAAAGGACGTAAGGGATCTGAGTATGCCTGCCGGAAGCGACCTGACTCACAAGTATGTAGACGTAGTGGAATGCCGGCATGCCAAGCCGTAGTCTCGCAGCGTTGTCCTGTCCGTCCGCCTTCGCGATTTCGCTTCGCGTAACCGACTCCGGCGGGACAGCCTCCGCTCTCCGCTACGCTGCGAGCGAAGGCTGGAGGCGCGGAGCGGATTCGAACCGCTGAATAGAGGTTTTGCAGACCCCTGCCTTACCACTTGGCTACCGCGCCCGCAAGCAGGCTCAGAATGAGACGAAGAACATAACAGACCGTTTTCTCTATTCCACAAAAAAAGCCCGAAAAAAGCACAGCGCTCGTCGTTCTGATTGTCGGTGACATCCCGTGTTTTCATTGCGCAATTCGACATTTGAGCCTACAATAGAATCAGCAAGAGGAGGGTCAACAGGCGATGATGCAGCGGACCATAGCTTGGGCCGCGGGGTGTGTCCTGGTATTGTCGGCGTTCGTACCAATCGGCTGCGGCACGGACAAGACATTCTCCGACCGTCAGCCCTACCGTCAGCGAAGCGCTCACCCGCTTTTCCTCCTGAGTACGCCCAACGATCTGGCGGAAGAATTCCTCTATCCGGATCCGCCCTGCGTTCAGTCGTTCATATGGGGACCGATGGGCGCGGAATGGAGGGTCCGCTTGAATCACCTCGGTTACGCCCATTCCGGCTTCGGGCTGAGACGCCCAAAGGAGTCGCCCGGTCGGCGGGAAGAATATGCTTTGGCTTTCAGACTGACGCCTTCCAGCGCAGCGGACAGCCTGTCTCTGGGCCTGGCCTACGGTGAAAGAACGAATTCGTATATCGTGACGAGCAGAGCTATTTCCGATTACAAGTGGCGCGACTCACAGCCTCCCTGGACTGCCTACGCCATTCCGATCAAAGCGTTCACAAATGCTCCCGACATGGACGTATTTCCCGACGGCAGATTCCCTGAGAAATCGTCCCACTGGGACATCATTGAAGTGTACCTCTTCAAACTCGGTGATGAACCCGTCCACGAGAGACTCGGCATTCAGAACCTGCGCGTCCTCTCCACTCTCGGCATCGAGCCGTAGCGGTTCGCCAGTTCTCATTCATATTCTCACCAATGAGAGAAACCGCGCCCATCTTGCTCAAGAAGATTCCCCATTCCACCGCCGGCAAGAACGTAAACTATTTATAAACAATATGTTACGACCTCACTCCATATCGGGTCGGATATGTGGCCCAGTACTTGCTTCTACAAAAGGCGATGAAAAGTCACCTCACAGGGAAGAAAGTCACGATGGCGGCAGCGACCTGTCTGTGTTTCGCCCTGGTGATTTCGACAAGTTCGTGCGTTTCGCAGACGGCAGCTTCTCACGACAAAGCCACGACTTTTCAGAACCGCTGTCCCGTTCGCATGGCGGCCGAAGATCTGACAGCCCCGGAAAGGAGACCAACCCGAGTAGGCGCCCGCCCCGTTCGGGTTCTGCAGAAGCCAAGGGATCTCGGCGACGAATTCTCTCATCCTTCGTCGGCTATCCGCCAGACCTTCGCCTGGGGTTACTTCGGCACGGAATGGCGAGTGCAGATGGACAGCTTCGGTTACGCACACGCCGGATTCTCTTTCAGCCGCCCCCAGGATTTTTCCGGCAGTCACGCTCACTGCGCTCTGACCTTCAAAATGAAACCGGGTGACATCGCAGATCATCTGGCCCTGGCAGTAGCCAGCGTGGACAATAAAGAGGTCCTGGTCCTCACGAAGAAACCTCTGTCGGCTTACGTCACGAAGAAGGAACAGCCGTGGACTTACTTCTCCGTGAATCTCGATGAGTTCCTAAGTAACTCAGTAACCCTCAATACTGATGGTTCCCCCGCGCCGGCGTCGGCAGCGGACTTCACACAAATCTCTGAACTCAGACTCATTAAACTGACAGGAGACGCGCCACAGGAAAGAATCATAATCAGAAATCTGGAAATAAGGCAGGACCTTTGGGCTATGCAACAGTAGTGCCCCACACTTCATCACAGCCCCCACAGCGACAGCCAAAGCCGCTGCAAGATGCAAGCCCGGAGGTTCTGCCTTTTCCTTCTCTTCCGGCACCTGCAATCCCTTGACAACTCTCCCTTTCCACTTCAAGCCCGACACTGTATATTCATCCTATGCGACTCCTGAAATCGGGGGGCGTTCGTCACAGTATCAAGCCGAACGAAGACGTGCAGGAACCGAAAAACGAAACTCGAGCGGATTCAGCGGATGCGTCAGAAGCACGTCATCCGCTTGAGTTGCTGGAAAGAGCTCTCAGAGATACTCAGGACGCCGTGCTCATCACGGAGTATCACCCGATCGACCCTCCCGGCCCCCGCATCGTCTACGCGAATGACGGCTTCCGGCGGATGACCGGATATGAGCCCGAATCCGTTCTCGGCCGTAATCCCCATTTCCTCCAGGGCGAGAAGACCGATCGCACAGCACTCAAACGCATTAAGGGAAGACTGCGCGCGGGTGAATCGGTGACGCAGGAACTTCTCAACTATCGGAAGGACGGGTCTGAATTCTGGGTCGAACTGAACATTGTTCCCTTGAAAGCCGGACGACGCGGCGAACCGACACATTGGATGTCTATCCAGAGAGACGTCACTGAGCGCCGAAACGCGGAAGAACGCATCCAGATTCAGGCCGCCGCTCTGCGCGCCGCCCATAACGCGATCGTGATCACCGACACCAATGGCATCATTCAATGGGTAAACCCCGCCTTCACTACCATGACCGGTTACACGCTGGAGGAATCCGTGGGCAAATCGACGGGCCTGCTCAGTTCCGGCAAACACGACCGCTCCTTCTACAAGGATTTGTGGGACACCATTTCCGCAGGAAACGTCTGGCAAGGCGAAGTGATCAACCGGCGTAAGAACGGAGAGCTCTACTACGAAGAGCAGGCCGTCACTCCCGTTCTGAACGAACATGGCGGAATCGAGCGCTATGTCGCTATCAAGCAGGACGTGACCGAACGGAAGAAGGCGGAGTTGGAGCGTGAACGCTTGGCAAGCGCTGTGGCACATACCGTCGAGCCGATCGTGATCACGGACACTAAGGGCATTATTGTCTATGTGAATCCCGCATTCGAGCGCACGACCGGATTCTCATACGAAGAGGCCCGCGGACAGAAGCCCAGTATTCTCCGCAGCGGACACCACTCGGAGGCGTTCTATCGGGAACTGTGGGAAACGATCACGCGCGGTCACATCTGGCGGGGTCGTTTCACGAATATGGCTAAAGACGGTACCATGTTCGAAGTCGAGTCTACCATCTCCCCTATTCTCAATCCTGAAAGCAAAGAGATCATCTACTTCGTCGCTGTCTCCCGGGACGTCTCGCGAGAGAAGCAGTTGCGGGAGGAAATCCGCCAGGTACAGAAGCTCGAAGCTGTCGGGAGGCTCGCGGGCGGTATCGCGCACGATTTTAATAATGTCCTGACCTCCATTCTCGGCTACGCGCAGATCGTGCTCGCTGAGATGGAACACAATGACCCACGGCGAAAAGACGTGATGGAGATTATGCATGCTGGCGAACGGGCCAGTGAATTGACCAAACAGCTTCTGACGTTCGGACGCAAACAATCCGTCCAGCTGCGACCTCTCGACCTGAACCGGAATCTTGCGGATATGGATCAACTGCTTCGTCGCACGCTTGGCGAGCACATTGAAGTCATTTCCCTCAGGGGCGATAACCTGGGAACAGTCAACGCCGACGCCGGGGCGGTCGAACAGGTGCTGCTGAATCTTGCCGTTAACGCGCGGGACGCCATGCCCAGGGGAGGCTCTCTTGCCATCGAGACGAAGGCCGTGACCCTGCCCGACCCGATAAATGATGGAGAAGAGTCCGACTTCGTGATGCTGCGCGTGAAAGATACGGGCATCGGCATGACCAAAGAAGTACGCAACAAGGTCTTCGAGCCGTTCTTTACCACCAAGCCGAAAGGAGAAGGGTCCGGCCTGGGACTTTCAACCGTTTTCGGAATTGTTGAGCAATGCGGCGGATTCATCGAATTGGACAGCCGCCCCGGAGCAGGCTCCGAGTTCAGAATATTCTTTCCGAGGCAGACGGATGAAGGTGAAGTCATTCTCGAAGCAGCCGATATCAACATGCCCCGGGGAGAGGAAACCATTCTCATCGTAGAGGACGAAGACGGCGTCAGGAAGTTGACCGGCCGCATGCTCAGAAACCTCGGCTACACAATCCTCGAGGCACGGGATGGGATGGATGCTCTTGAGATTCTCCGCAGCAGCAAGGTCCCGATTCAACTGATCCTGACAGACGTTGTGATGCCGCGAATGAGTGGCACGGCGCTGATCGAAAAAGCGAACATGCTCCGGGGCGACTTCAAAGTCCTCTACGTTTCCGGCTTCACGGGAGACCACGAGCCGAAGGGCGTCGATGGAATCAGGACAAAATACCTCCAGAAGCCCTACTCAAGAACGACTCTCGCCGTAACGGTAAGAGAACTTCTGGACACCTGATACCCCGTCAATCACCGAGGACTATGTTGTCAATCAGGCGCGTCTTCCCGATCCTGATTGCCGCGGCCACAATGTCGCCGCAGCTCGCATTCTCGCAGGGCGACCAGTCTGATGGATCGATGACGGCCGCGTAGTCGGTTCGTGCGCCGGGGACTTGCTCGATGACCGCTTTCATGGCCTCGTTGATGACCGTCGCGTCACGTTCGCCGCCGGCGAACAGGCGCTCCGCTTCAAGCAGGGATCTCCTGAGACACAGCGCTTCCTCTCGCTCGTCTTCAGACAGGTACCGGTTACGCGAACTCATTGCAAGACCGTCAGGCTCTCTGACGGTGTCTCCCGCCACGATTTCGACCGGAATATTCAGGTCAGCAACCATTTTCGCAATCAACGCCAACTGCTGGACATCTTTCTTCCCGAAAACGGCCGAGTCCGGCTGGATGATGTTCAGCAGTTTAGCAACGACAGTGAGAACGCCCATGAAATGACCCGGCCGGCATTCGCCCTCAAGTCTTCTTGAAATCACCTCTTCCTCCACGAAAACCGTCCGGCCCGGCGGAAACATCTCTTTGACGGATGGATAGAAAACAGCATCGACACCTTCGCTCCCGCAAAGTTCCCGGTCCCGTTCAAGATCACGGGGATATGCGTCCAGATCCTCAGTCGGCCCGAACTGAAGGGGATTGACGAAGATGCTCACGACAACAAAATCGGCATACTGCTTCGCAAGCCGAATAAGGGAAAGATGTCCTTCATGGAGATATCCCATGGTCGGCACAAGAGAGATGGTCCTTCCCCTCCTCTTCAGGTCGACCACGACTTCCCTCATGCCGGATATAGAAGTGATTAGATTCAATGGAAACCGCCCTTCATCTACGAAGTACAGGCGTATCAGAGCATTTGCGTCCGTCAGCCCATTCTAGTAGCAGTTTTCAGGACCGGGGAAATCACCTTTCTCAACTTCGCCCCTGTAGGCTTCAAGCGCCTTTGTGATCTCCGTGCCCAACTCCGCGTATCTCTTCACGAACTTCGGCCTCATGTCGTCGTAGAGCCCCAGCAGATCGTGAATCACCAGAATCTGTCCGTCACAGCCGGGACCCGCGCCTATTCCGATGGTGGGCACCTGCACCGCTTCTGTGATGGCGGCGCCGACATCAGACGGCATGCCCTCCAGGACAATTGTAAACACGCCGGCTTCGTCCAGCGCAACGGCGGACGCCTTCAACTCCTCCGCCGCTTTCTCACCTCTTCCCTGGACTTTGTATCCACCCATCGCGCGCACACTTTGCGGAGTCAGACCGATGTGACCCATCACCGGAATGCCGTTCTCAACAAGAGCGCGAATCACCGGCACGCGGAATGAACCACCTTCAATCTTCACCGCATCGGCGCCGGCCTCCTTGAGAAGCCGCCCCGCATTGTCCACGGCCTGTTCGACCGAAACCTGAAAACTTAGGAAGGGCATGTCGGCGACTACTAATGCGTGTTCAACACCCCGGACAACTGCCGCCGTGTGATGAATTACCTGTTCGAGCGTCACGGGAAGAGTTGAATCGTAGCCCAGCATGGTCATCCCGAGAGAATCGCCTACGAGAATGATCTGGAGTCCGGCCCTGTCGACAAGTCGCGCCATCGTATAATCATAGGCAGTAAGCGAGGTAATCCTGCCTTTACCCTTCAGAGCGCGAATCTTCGTCGTCGTCCATTTTCCGGATGAGCTCATGACATAAGGATGCTACTCCACCCCATGCGGGATGACAACTTCTACCAATTGACGGCGAGCGCCTGAACGCCGCTTCGATCGTTCAGTGAGGCCAGAATCTCCCGGGCAGACCTGCTGGACCCCGGAATGATGAGGTCGGGGCGTATTTCGGCCAGGGGCTCAACAACAAACCTTCTCTCCGCCCACCTGGGATGAGGAACCGTGAGTCCACCGCTGTCGATGCACTCATTCCCCGCGTAGAGAATATCAATGTCGATCGGTCGCGGCGCGTATCTGTCTTCACCGCGTTCACGACCCAGATCCGCTTCGATTCCGGAAAGCAAATAAAGCAGCGGACCCGCCGCTGTCTCACTTTCAATAATGACCACGGCGTTCAGGAAAGACATGTGCATGTACTCTTCCTTCACACCGACTGGAGCCGTTTCGTAAAGTGACGACTGCGCGACGAGGCGGACACCTTCGAGCGACGCAATCGCATCCCTGGCGGTCGACATATTCGCCGCCCGGTCGCCGATGTTTGAACCGAGGCTGAGACCGATCTCCATTAGTCCAGCCCGAGGACGTCGAGCATGGAATACAGCCCGGCTTCGCGGCCCGCGATCCATGCCGCGGCCTGTAGTGCGCCGACGGCAAATGCGTCTCTGCTCGTTGCCCTGTGCGAGAGTTCCACACACTCGCCGTCCGCCGCGAATATAACAGTGTGATCGCCGACGATGTCTCCGCCGCGAACCGCGTGGAACCCGATCTGCTCAAGCGGCCGATCATCCGGGCTGAGACCCGCGCGTCCGTGCTGAGCCACCTGCTTCAAATCCCAGTTCAGGCCTTCAGCTACTGCTTCCCCCAAACCAAGGGCCGTCCCGCTCGGCGCGTCTTTCTTGCGACGGTGGTGACGCTCGACGATCTCCACGTCATACCCCTTCCCCTTCAAGGCCGAGGCCGCGCGCTTAGCTAACGAAAGAAGCAGGTTCACTCCCAGGCTCATATTCGGAGCCATCACTACGGGAATTCGCTTCGAGGCCTCCTGAATCATCGCCTTCTCATCGTCGGAGAATCCTGTCGTCCCGACAACCACCGCCTTTCCCCACTCGGCGGCCCGGCGCGCGTTTTCCGCACATCCCGTGTGAAAACTGAAATCAATCAAGACATCAGCGTCTTCAGCAACCGCGGCAAGATCGCTTGTTATGGCAACTCCCATTTCGCCGACCCCACTCGCGACGCCAACGTCCTTGCTCAGACCGGGCGCGTCCCACACGTCGATCGCGCCCGCGAGTTCAATCCCTTCGACCGCACCATTGTGAATGCACCGCGCCAGCGCGCCGCCCATGCGGCCGGAGGCGCCAACTATTACGACTTTCGTACTCATAGGATCGGTCCTCGCTTGTAATGCTCCTAAAGTGGTTTAACGGAATGGGCGATTGGGTGAATGGGAGATCTCCCACTCGCCCTTTCTCTCTTTCCCTCACTCCTCAGAGAATGCCGAGTTCGACGAGGCATTCTCTGAGTCTCTGCTTCTTCCCTTCCGTCATTTCGCAAAGCGGAAGACGATAATTCTCCTCAATCCGCCCCATCATCGCCAGCGCAGCCTTTACGGGGATCGGGTTCGTATCGAGAAAGAGAACGCTGAACAACCGATGCAGGCGGGCATGTGATGCGCGCGCATCATCCCATCTGCCGCCCAGAGCGGCATGAACCATGTCCGACACGGCCCGCGGCGCGACGTTTGTCGCCACGCTGATCACGCCGACACCGCCGACACACATCATCGGCAGCGTGAGCGAGTCATCGCCGGAAAGCACTTCGATATCACAGCATCTCCTGTGGTGACTCACACGATCCACATCGCCGGCAGCTTCTTTCACCGCGACAATGCTTGGGTGCTTTGCCAGTTCAACGATCGTCTCAAGCGCGATCTCCCGTCCCGTGCGCCCCGGAATATTGTAGAGCACTACCGGCAGACCGATGTCCGCTACCGCTGTGAAATGGCGAATCAGCCCTTCCTGACTCGGCTTGTTGTAATACGGCGTAACCTGGAGCGAGCCGTCCGCGCCGACTTCCTTGGCATGCTCAGTCAACTGAATAGCCTCCCCGGTGGAGTTGCCGCCCGTGCCCGCTATGACCTTCACGCGGCCCGCAACAGCCTCGACAGTCACCTCAATCACCTTGTTGTGCTCCTCGTAATCGAGTGTCGGTGATTCGCCCGTCGTACCGACGGGAACGATGCCGTCCACCCCGTTCGCGATCTGAAACTCGATCAGATCGCGAAAACGGTCGTAGTCTACCCCCCCGCCCGAGTTGAACGGCGTGACTATCGCTGTATGTGCACCTTCAAACATCTGTCTACTCCCAAACATCTAGGCTGAGGCTTCGGGCCAAACACGTTAAAGAGTGAATGCAAACCCGCCGCGTTGTCCACGATAGCCTCCAGCCATTTATTAGCGAATCCGTCTTCTTCGCAGTGCCAGCATCCCGCAACCGACAATCAACAAACCCAACACCGACGGTTCCGGGATGATTGTCAGCCTCAGGTCCACACCGTCCGCAGGATTGTCCGGGTTTGTCGGACCAAAGATCTGTTCCTCACGAGGCGTGATCAGATCGAGGGTGGATACGGTGCCACCGATGGCAAACTGGCCACCTAGTCCTGCATTGATATTCTGAATCGCCTGGGCGTTTAGGGTAATGCTCAGCATGGTCCCGTTATCGGCGGAGGACACACTGATATCGCCGTATGCGTTTCCCGACTGCATGTCCGTAAAACCCGCGACCCCGGCGCTTCCGTCCCGGATGGCAGGGATGCTTCCCGTGATGTCATATACCGTGAACGTCTCTGAGGGATCGGCGCTAAGGTACCAATTGCTTTCAATCCAAAACTCCGCGCTTATGACCTGCGCACTCAGACCAGAGAGATCAAAGACGAAGAAGTTGTTGGAAATGAAATCGTGGCCAGACGATGAGCCTCCAATAATGTAATTATGATAGTTTGGATCATGGTTTCCGGTTGCCGAATAAGTACCCCGGTCAATCGGGTTGAGGATGATATCTGCGTGACAGACCCCCACGAGCATCAACAGGCCGACAATGAACCGACTAGTTCTTTGAGATAATGAGTACACTGTATTCTCCCAGTTTGAAGGTTCCGGTGTAAGGAAGGCCGTCTTTGGTTTGCAGGACGGGCGTAACGGTGTCGTTCAAGTCGCCGGGATTGGTCCCTGACGGCGGGTCGCTCACAAAACGGATCGTCCAGGTTCCGCCCGAGGGCATGCCGATGTCGTACGCTGTCCAGCTATTCCCGCTGAAGTTCGCCAGCACAATCACATCATCGTCGGCCCCTCCCGCATCATAACGATGGAACGCAATCACATTTCCAGACGCAGCATCGTTGACATGATGCACGTCGATATGCTCGCCCATCAGGCCCTGTGTGGTCCCGTACTCATTCCGGCGCAGCATCACCATCGCGCTGGTGTCGTCCACCACCTTGGATAGCGTATTGGTCTTGCTCCACTCCAGCGCCCGGCTTTCTGTCCAGCCGCCGGAACCGCTGCCTGGTACGCCATCGTCCGCGAATTCATCGCCCATATACAACAGAGGAATGCCCGGTGCGGTCAGCACCATTGCGTTGCCCAAAATGCAACGCAGTTGTGTTTCCGTGGACGTGGTGCTGATGTTGTTATTACTGGCAATCTGCGTGGCGATGCGCAGCTTACTGTTCAGTTCATTGATCTCGTCATGGGACGTGATGTAGTTCACTCTATTGAAGGCATCATCGCCGATCACCCGTTCCAGATCCTCCTGCACTTTGGCTATCCACGGGTCGGTATCAATCACCACCGCGTTCTTGATTTCCTCCAGATTGTCCCACTGCGAATCGAAGCCAGCCCCGCCTAGAGCATTATGGCTGGTGTTATTGATGTCCTCCGTTATTGCGGTCATATCATTGGTATGAGCGCTGTTATTGGGGTCGGCCAAATCCTCCGCCATGCTCAGAGAGTTGGGATGCAGGGCATGCAGGCTTTCGTTAATGTCCTGCATCATCATCCACCCCTCCGGAATGTCATATTGTGAACGTAGCAGGCCTAAGTCCCAGTCCTTGTTTCTAATCACCTTGGTGGCATCCCAGCGCAGCCCATCGCCGTGGTAGTCCCGTACCCACATCTGAGCGTTTTGCACGATGAAGTTCCGCACACCGTTGGTGGAATAGTCAGGTCGCGGCCCCCATAGGGTCCAGTACCGTCGCTGGTCTGCATTCTCATAGTAGTACAATCCTCCGGGGTCTCCGGTAACGCCGGTGCTGTCCCAGCCCCACACGCCGCCGGGAGTCTGATTGAAAGTGCCGGGCGTGCTTGATCCGTCGTGCCAATGATTGATTACGAAGTCAAAGTAGACCGCCAGCCCCAGTGAGTGGGCGATGTCCACAAAGGACTTGAGGGCATCCACATCCCCGTACTGCTCCTCAATCCGGTAAGGATGTTCCAGATTATAGCCCCACGACCATGTGCCCTGATAATCATTGACCGGCAACAACTCTACCGCCGTGAAACCCAGGTCCGCGATGTAGGACAGCTTGGCTTCTGCCTGCGCAAAGGTGCCCGGCGTGCTGTTGCTGACACTCAGCCCGCCGATATGCAGTTGATAGATGATCGTCTCGTTCTTTGCCGGAGGGACGAAGTCATCATCCGTCCACTCATAGGCATATGGATTCACATAGACCGAATCGCTGCCTCCTGAATCCAGCTTGCGGGAGGTGGGATCGGCAATCCACGTTGATCCATCGATGTAGAACTTGTACTCCGCGCCGTTTGTCACGGTCTGCGACACCTGCACCGACCAGTAGCCGTTGGTGCCTTCGGAAGTCATGGCTGTCTCAGCCCAGCTGTTGAAGGTTCCGCGAACGGACACGCTGCTCGCATGCGGCGCCCACAGGCGGAAGTTGCCATTGTGCCCGTTGACGTGTACCGCGTAGTTTGCGGGCGTTTCGTTCAGCAGTTCCTGGTCGTCCGTAGTACCGTCACCATCAGTGTCGGCTTTGAGCGGGTCCGTACCGACGCATCGTTCCAGCCAATCGGGCACACCTTCGTCGTCACTGTCGAGTGCTCCCGCGATATTGGCCCGGCAATGCCGGAAACTCTCCAGCGTTATGCTGTTCGTGACAATCTCGCCGGTCCCGGTGGTCGCGCCAGCCACCGTCCAGCTGGGAAGCCCCAGACCCATCGCCGTTTGCAACTCGTAATCTCGCAGGGCTTCGGTGGAGTAGGAAACAAGAGCATTCGTGACTTGAAGCTTGAAATCGACAATGGAGAAGAAGTCGTTTTCATCGTCCGGGTCTGTACCCGCGAGCACTTCATCCTGATTGCTTACTCCGTCCCCGTCGTCATCTGTTGTCGCGGCGTTGGTGCTGTTGCCGCAATGGGTCGCCCAGATTTGATAAAGCTGCAAAGCGGTCAGGCCACTACTCAAGGGCGCAGAGGGCGGGGAACCGCCTTGACCCGAAGGCGAAGGCGCGACGGAAGCCGCGGCAGCGGTCGATGTCGCGGCGACCGGTCCGGTGGACTGTTCGGCGGTGAGCCATTCCTCATAGGAGGGAATCTCTATCTCGGGCATATCCGCTTCGCGCTGAATTTCGTTGAAGTGCTCGATGGATGCTATGTGCGCTTTGTACTCCGCAGTCCGGTCTTGTGCATGCACAACAGTCACGCTCGTGAATACCGTAACGGCCAGAACCAACCTTGCGACACTGGCAATCATCTTTGTCTGCATTGCCATCTCCCTTTGCGCTAACGATACACCCATGACCGCTACAAGTGCATTCACTTCTTCTCTTCCTCTAATATTTATTTCCAAGCATTGGAAGTCTGTTGAACACGCAACGCTCAACGAGCAATCTTCAATTGTGCGTTGATTGTTGACGATTGCATGTTCTGAGTTTTCTCCCCGATCTACCACTCGGGAATGTTCTCGCCTCTCACGAGGTCGTCACGTGATTCGCGCTCCCGGACTGCCTGATGCCGATCGCCCGACACCATCACTTCCGCCGCGCGCGGACGGCTGTTGTAGTTTGACGACATTGCAAATGCATACGCGCCGGCACTGCATACGGCCAGAAGGTCGCCCTCCGACGCAGTCGGCAGGTCTCGATCACGCGCCATGAAATCGCCCGACTCGCAAATCGGCCCGACCACGTCTCCAAAAAAGGTCTCCGACGTCTCCGTCACCGGAAGGATCTCATGATAGGCCTCGTACAATGGCGGACGAAGCAGATCGTTCATAGCGGCGTCCACAATCAGGAAGCGCTTGAACGCGTTGTCCTTCACATACTGTACGCGCGTCACCAGGATGCCCGAGTTCCCGGCAATGAAGCGTCCGGGTTCCATCACCACTTGAAGCCCCATCTCCTTCAGGTGCGGAAGAACCGCATCGGCAAACTGAGCCGGGGTGAAGGGCTCGTCGCTCTCGCGGTACTTGATGCCCAATCCGCCGCCGATATCGATGTATCGGAACGTGGCATGCTTCGCCTTCATCTCAAGGCAGAAGTCCTTCACCTTTTCCAGGGCCTCGACATAAGGCGACACGTCCATGAGCGGCGAACCGAGATGCATATGAATACCGACCATGTCGACAGCAGGCAATGCGGCCGCCCTCTCACATGCGGCTCGCGCCCGCGACAGATCGACACCGAACTTGTTCTCCTTTTTTCCGGTGCTCGTATACTTGTGCGTCTTCGGATCCACATCTGGATTCACTCGAACCGCAATCCGCCCTTTCAGACCAAGCTCCACCGCGCACTCGTTGATGCGCTCCACTTCCGGCTCGGACTCCACCGTGAAGAACAGAATATCCTCTTCAAGCGCGTACCTGATTTCATCCCTCGTCTTCCCGACTCCCGCGAATGCGATTTTCGACGCCGGAATCCCCGCTCGCAAAGCCCGGAACAGTTCACCGCCCGACACCACATCCGCTCCAGAACCGAGCCCGGCGAGTGTGTTGATTACCGCTGCGCATGTATTGGACTTCACGGAGAAGCATACGACCGGCTCGACGTCCGCCATGGCCGCGACCAGCGTGTTATACTGCTCTATCAGATGAGTCCGGCTGTAAACGTACAGAGGCGTTCCGTATTCCTCCGCCAGATCAGCGACAGAAACATCTTCGGCGAACAACTGCCCGTTACGATATTGAAAAGAATCCATATTGACCCGCTAATGAACGCTAATGTCAGAGCTTGAACACGTCAACGCGCCTCGTCCAGAACTAACCTTTCCCATTCCAGTTTCGGCGGTTCATTTCTTCTGCGCTCGCGCCCGGACGCGCAAACGCAACGCGTTCAGCTTGATGAACCCCGTCGCGTCCGCCTGGTTGTAAACTTGCTCCGTTTCGAAAGTCGCCAACTCCGGATCATAGAGCGACTGAGGCGACTTTCTGCCCACGAGAATGCAGTTGCCCTTATACAGTTTGACGCGCGCCGTGCCCGTGACGCAGGACGCGGCCTCGTCCATGGCGGCCTGCAGCATCTCCCGCTCCGGCGCATACCAGTAGCCGTTGTAGACGAGGTCGGCGTACTTCGACACGAGACTGTCCCGCAGATGAAGCGTTTCCCGGTCCATCGCAATCTGTTCAACACCTTCCCGCGCCCGATGCAGAATCGTTCCGCCCGGCGTCTCGTAGACACCACGGCTCTTCATGCCGACATAACGGTTCTCCAACACATCGATCCTGCCTACGCCGTGCTTTCCGCCCAGCTTGTTAAGCACCTGCATCACGCCCAGCGGCGATAACTTCTTGCCATTGACGGCTACAGCATCGCCCGCTTTGAAATCAATCTCCACATACTCCGGTTCGTCAGGAGCGTTGCCCGGACTGACCGACAGCCGGAAGATATCCTCGGGCGGCTCAGCCCACGGATCCTCCAGTATCCCGCCCTCGTAGCTGATATGCAGGAGGTTCCGGTCCATGCTGTACGGCTTCTCAACCGTCACCGGCACCGGAATGTCATACTTCTTCGCGTAGTTGATGCAATCCGTCCGGGACTTGAGATCCCACTCCCGCCAGGGCGCGATAATCTTGATATCGGGCTCAAGCGCGTACGCGGTCACTTCAAAGCGGACTTGGTCATTCCCCTTGCCGGTTGCTCCGTGACTTATGGCGTCCGCGCCGTTTTCACGCGCGATCTCAATCATACGCTTCGCGATCAGCGGGCGCGCGATCGACGTACCCAGCAGGTAACCCGACTCGTACACCGCCCCGGCCCGAATCATCGGAAAGACAAAGTCCGTCGCAAACTCTTCCCGCAAATCGTCGATGTAAACCTTGGAAGCGCCCGTGCTCTTAGCCTTCGCCTCAAGCCCGTCGAGCTCCTCTTCCTGCCCTATGTCCGCAGCAAACGCTATGACTTCAGCATCATACTTCTCAATGAGCCACCGCATGATCACCGAGGTGTCCAAACCGCCCGAATATGCCAGTACTACCTTCATCCGCACCTATCCTCCTAATCGTAATCCTAATCGTGATCCTAATCGTGATCCTAATCGTAATCCTGATCCTGCATCTGGAATCCAGCATCCGCTATCCCGAATCAGGCATCCGGTATCTTTCGATATTCCTCACATGCCTCTTCAATAATCTTCAAGGCCTTCTTAACTTCAGATTTTTTCACATTCAAAGGGGGCAGCATTCGTATGACATTGCCCGCCGTCGCAAGTGTAATGAGCCGCTTACTCATCAGCAACTTCTCAAAGTCTTTCGCCGGTTGATTAAGAACAAGCCCGATCATCAGGCCGATGCCCCGTACCCGCTCCAGAAACTCATACTTCTCAACCAGCTTTCCGAGCTTTTTCATCATCAGCCGGCTCATCGCACATGCGTGTTCGAGGAGGTCTTCCTCATCGATGGTATTCAGAACGGCAAGCGCCGCTGAACAGGCCAGCGGTGTTCCACCGAATGTCGTTGCATGATGACCCGGCTGAAACACTTCTGCCAGCTTCGGCGCGGTAACCACCGCGCCTATCGGGAACCCGCCGCCAAGCCCCTTCGCCAATGAAATCGCGTCCGGCGTGATCTCAAAGTTCTGATATCCAAACCATTTTCCCGTCCGTCCGACTCCGCACTGGACTTCGTCGCAGAGCAGCAGAATGCCTTTTTCATCACACAATGCCCTCAGGCCCCGGATGTATTCCGGATCTGCGGGAACCACGCCGCCTTCGCCTTGAACAACCTCGACAAGCACGGCCGCGGTCTTCTCATCAATCGCGTTCCTGCACGCTTCAAGGTCGTTGTAGGGTACGCATTTGAATCCCTCCGGCAGAGGCTCAAAGCCTTTCTGCACTTTGTCCTGCCCCGTCGCCGTCAACGTCGCGAGCGTCCTGCCGTGAAAAGAATTCTTCATCGTGATGACTTCGTACCGGCCCTGCGATTTACCCCAGAGCCTGGCCAGTTTGATCAGCGCCTCATTGGCTTCCGCCCCCGAGTTGCAGAAGAAACACTTTCCGCCGAGTGATATCTGCGACAGCTTCTCGGCAAGAGCCGGTTGTTTCTCGTTGAAGTAGAGATTCGACACATGCATGAGTTTCTTCGCCTGCCTGGCGATGGCCTTGGACAGATTCGGATGGCAATGCCCGATATTCACCACGGCGAGACCGGCGAGAAAATCGAGGTACTCGTTGTCTTCGGCATCCCAAACCCGCGTTCCCCTGCCCTTAACCAGCGCCAGTCCCGGCGCGTAAGTCGGCATTACGTATTTCTGGTGCTTCTCTTTTATTTCTTCCGTGTTCATTTCTCTCACCGCTCTCTGTTCCGCATTCAGTTTATAATCTGCGTCCCGACCCCCTCATCCGTGAACAACTCCAACAACAGCGAGTGCGGCATGCCGGCGTCAATGATGTGAGTCTTCTTCACCCCGGCCTTCAGCGCGGTCACGCCGCCGCCAATTTTGGGAAGCATTCCGCCTGAAATGACGCCCTTCTTTATGTAGTCGTCCACCTCGCTCACTTTGACCGTCGAAATCCGCGATGACGGATCATTCATATCTTCAAGCAGCCCCGGCACGTCGGAGAGGAACACCAGCTTCCTGGCCCGAAGCTTTTCCGCGATGGCCGCGGCAGCTTCGTCGGCGTTCACATTGTAGACTTTCTTGTCCTCTCCCCGGCCCAGCGGCGTGACAACGGGAGTCATGCTGTTCCCGAGAAAAGCCGTCAAGGGCGCCACATCGACATCCACCACGTCACCCACGTACCCCCAGTCCAGGACTTCGCCTGTCTCCGGGTCCGTTCCAGTCTTCTTTCTCACTTTGATCAGATCGTCACCATGCACCCCCCATGCCGTGCAGTCGTGCGATTCAAGTACTGCAACCAGCTCGGCATTGATTTCCTGGTTCAGAACCTGTTCCACGACCTGAACCGATGCCTCGTCAGTCACCCGCAGACCGTTGACGAACTTCGCTTCGATGCCTTTCGCCGCCATCATTCTCGAGATGGCCTTCCCCCCGCCGTGGACGATCACCGGACGCATTCCGACCGCGGCCATAAAGGCGACATCTTTCAGGATGTCGCTGATAGCCTGCTTGTCCTCCATGATGCTGCCGCCGAATTTGACTACGACAGTCTCGCCCCGAAACCGCTGGATGTACGGCATCGCATCAATCAGAACCCGCGCTTTTTCGATAATTCTTTCCATCCTGATTCTCCAACCGAAACCTGAAACCTGAGACCTGAAACCTGAGCAAGGAATCGGGAATCCGGCATCTGGCATCCGGAATCAGATATCACATATTAATCCTCACATACTCCTCGGTGCACTCGCACGTATAGACAACGGCATGGCCATCGCCCAGGTTCAGATTGATGTTAATAGAAAACTCACTCTTAGCGACGATTTTCGAGAGTACATTGTCAGGCGTGCCCGCCGCGACGCCGCACCTGACCGCAGGCACATCGTCATAGCTGATATCTACCTTGTCCTCTTTGACCTTCGCTCTGGAATATCCGATCGCGTCCATGACCCGGCCCCAATTGGCCTCCTTTCCAACCCACGAAGTCTTCACGAGGAAGGAATTCGCGACAGCTCTCGCCGCGGCGTCCGCGTCGTCATCTCCTGCCGCACCACTCACGTTAATGGTTACGAACTTCTCCGCGCCCTCGCCATCCTTAACGATTTGAAAGGCCAATTCCCTTGTGACTTCCTTCACGGCCTCAACAAACGAGCCCCACTGCGGGTGGTCTACAGAGAGAGGCGTATGATCCGCCTGCCCGTTTGCCAGAAGAAAAACCGTGTCATTCGTGCTCCGGTCACCGTCCACCGATATCCTGTTGAAACTGTCGTTCACGGCCGAAGTCAGAACGCCCTGCAGTGCAACACTGTCGATTACGGCATCCGTAAGGAGGAACGAAAGCATCGTGGCCATATTCGGCTCGATCATCCCCGCCCCCTTGGCCATTCCGAATACAGTGACGCTCTGTTCGTCGATCATCATCTGCACCGACCAGTACTTGGGAACGGTGTCCGTCGTCATGATCGCGTGTACGGCATCTTCGCCGCCGTCATACGAGAGAGCCGCGGCCAGAAGTTCGATGCCTTTCTCAATCTTGTCCATCGGCAGTGAGTCACCAATATGCCCCGTCGAACACACGAGAACATCTTCCGAAGGGCATCCGATCTGTTCCGCTGTCAGCTCTGTCATGCTTTTCGCATCGCGCATGCCGGCGTCGCCTGTGCATGCGTTCGCATTTCCGCTGTTCATGACGATCGCCTGCGCGACCCCCGAGTTGATATGCTGCCGGGAGACTTTCACAGGAGCCGCCGCCACCTGGTTCGTCGTAAAGACTGCCGCGGCGGCGCAGGGCACATCCGACACGATCATCGCCATATCCCTGGAGCCGCCCTTCTTTATCCCTGCATGCACTCCTGCCGCCTGAAAACCTGCAGGCATAACAATAGTCTTCATAGTCCAAGTTCCTTTCTTACTCCCCACCCGATATCAGATTCCCGATGCCGGATGCCAGATAATGAGCGCGCCGATCCGACATCTGGTATCCGGCGACCGGCATCTGAATAAAAAACAACCCCGAATGCCGGTGACATTCGGGGCTGCTGAAACTGCATCTTTGCTCTGTTTAACGTTTCGAGAACTGGAAGCGTTTGCGGGCCCCGGGCTGTCCGGGTTTCTTACGCTCTTTCATACGCGGATCACGGGTCAGACAACCCGTCTTCTTCAACGCGTCTTTAACGCCTTCATCAGCCGTGACCAGTGCCCTGGCAATACCGTGCCTGAGCGCACCGGCTTGTCCGACTTTTCCGCCGCCTTTAACGGAGGCGATCACATCGTACCGCTTCAGCGTGTCGGTGAATGAAAAGGGCTGCTCCACATAGGCCTGAATGGCCGCGGACGGAAAGTACTGATCAAACTCCTGTCCGTTGACTGTCATCTTGCCGACGCCGAGCGCGAGCCGCACTCTTGCTACGGAAGTTTTTCTCCGACCTGTCGCCGCGAACTCTACCACCTTCTGTGCCACTTTCTTCTCCCTCGTTCCGCTTCAGCGAATTGTTAAAACGTCAGTTCCAGGACCTCTGGCTGTTGTGCAGCATGCGGATGCTCCGGCCCTGCGTAAACTTTGAGCCTCGTGATAATCTGCCTGCTCAACCGGTTCTTCGGAAGCATACCTTTCACAGCCTGCGTAATGATCCGTTCCGGATGTTTCTCCCGGATGGCAGCCGCCTTTGTTTCTTTTAATCCACTTGGATAGCCTGTGAAGTCCTGATAGATCTTCTGCTCGTTTTTTGCGCCGCTCAGCTTGATCTTCTCAGCGTTGACGACGATGACAAAGTCGCCGGTGTCTATGTGAGGAGCGAACGTCGGCTTGTTCTTGCCCCGCAGGACATTAGCAATCTCGACGGCAAGCCGGCCGGTAGGCTTGTCGGCTGCATCGACAACATGCCATTTCCGGTTTACGTCTTCCTGTTTGACCAAAGTTGTTTTCATTCCACTTATTACCCTTTTACTCGCAAAAACAGGGGGCAGAACATAGCCAAGGGCGTAAACAGTGTCAACAACCATTCCGGCGAAAAAGACGCAGGAGTGGGAGAAAGGGAGAATGGAAGAGCGGGGGCATGGGAGTTTCCTGCTTTGCTCGCACGTGTCGGTACGCCATGATTCGCAGTCGAAAGGGTTCAAAAGGGCATGAATACGCAGAAAACACTCCGAACCTCGGCTTTGGTCCTTTCGGTCCTTCTGGTCCTTTTCCTCACCACCGACTTCATCTACTCCCGATTAATTACTTCCCGTCTGGCCATACAGGAAGCCCGTATCGAACGCGACTCGAACGGCGTGCGGGCAGGCTGCGAGGCGTTTTCAACGGGCGAGAGTTCCGTCGGCCTCCTCATGATCCACGGATTCGCTGACTCCCCCTTCCTTTTCAGAGAAATGGCCCCGCTTCTCGCCGAGTCCGGCTTCCGGGTGCGGGCTCTCAGGCTTCCGGGTTTCGCGGAATCACCGGAAAGGTACGGGGAGTCGGATCTGAATCTCTGGCGCAATCGCATTCGTGAAGAATTCGACTCCCTTAGTAAAGAATGCAAAGAAGTCTGGCTGGTCGGCCACTCGCTGGGCGGAGCGCTCGCTATCGACTTCAGCCTGAGGGAACAGGAAAGAGCCGACGGACTTGTCCTTATTGCGCCCCTGCTTGAGGTATCATCGCGAAGAATCCCCATACTCTCGCCCCGGACATGGTTTCGCATCAGCCGCGCGCTGACTTTTTTCACGGACACGGTTCAGAGCGTGTTCCCTGTTGACGCACATGACCCGGAAGTCAGGGCAACGTATCCGCGCGATACCTTCATACCGCTGAGAATCTACAGCGAGATGTTTCAACTGCTCGATGAACTGGAGAGGACCGGAAGACAGGTCAAGCAACCTATGCTGATGATACTGGCCAAAGACGATCAGGTCATAGACCCGAAGGCGGCCGAGATATGGTTCCAGCAGAATCCTTCAGAGCGTAAGAAACTCGTTTTTCAACCGGACGCGGGCCATGTCATTCCCCGGGACTACGGCTGGACGAATGTGGTGAAGGAAATCCGGAGTTTCATCACTCCGCGCTAACGTTTCATCAGAAACGCGAAATACACGACATAACTGAGCGCGAATGTGACGAACATAAGGACAAGCAGGCCGGCGCCGATCGACGCAAGGTTCTCAGAGGATCCTGAAATATTCCTGCCCACGACGAGCAGGAGCAATCCCAACAGTCCGGAGACGTATCCAGTAATGCGCAGGATGAAGTGAGCCTTTTTCATTGTTCCAGGATGAACAGGTAACCGATCACGCTTCCCACGTATCCGCTGAAGCCGATCATCAGAAGGAGCCCGGCGATATAGTACTTCATCGTCCGCGAATTTCGTCGACGGATCAGGGCGACAAGCGAATCATCAATACTGCCCGTCCGGTAGCGCGTTCCCCAGCGAAGCTGCAGCGGCCCCATCAACAGAATGAGCGCGGAGAAAAGCACGAAAATGAGACCATAGCCAAGCGTAAGGCGTGAAAACGAACTGGACTGAGCTATTTTCGGGCCTGAGAATCCTGTAATCGTCAGGCAGATGATGATGAGACTTAAAAGCATCTGCGCACGGTTCTGCAACACGCTGAAACACTCGAACATAAGCGAGAAGAGTTTTGAGTTGTCGTCTCCGTGGATCCTCTTCAGGTACTCCAGTTCCTCTTCCGGCGTCAGCTTTTCCAACTTTCTCATACTTGTACTTAAACCCGTAAGGCCCGCCGGGTCAATCCGCGCGACGCCCCGGAAGCTAATCACCGCCCACCATTCTGTCACATTCAGGTGTGCGATCGCACACCTGAATGTGACAGATTGAACGGGTTAAATCGTGTCGATGGAGCGGGCTTTCCCGGGACTGGCGGCAGAATGAACAGGCGTGGACTATTCCGGAACCCACGCCTTGACAGTACTCTGCACTCGTTTTTTCCGCATCACGGGCTATATTATGTCACTCTTGACTAAGCATGTAGCTATTTGAGGGAGACCAAGTATGAAACAGACATGCCGTTTGACACTTCCGCTCATGGTGCTCTGTCTTGCAGCATCAGCGTCCTTCGCCTCCGACGGCCGGACAGAAATATCCCAGGACATGATCCCCTACCAGATCGATAATGCCGGCAGTTATGTGGTGACAGAGAATCTGTCTGCGGGTGCCTCGCAGAACGGAATCACAGTCAACGCGGATAACGTTACTATCGACCTCAATGGGTTCTCGATCTATGGCATCACTAACTCATTCAACGGAATTGTATCCACCTCGTCGCGCATTAACGTAACTGTCATCAATGGTTCTGTCAGGGATTGCGGCGATGACGGCATCGACCTGAGCACCGCGGTCAACTGCTTAGTCAAGAATGTCCGGGCCTCCAACAACGGGGCGGCAGGCATCCAGCTAGGCGACGCGAGCACGGTTATCGAATGCACTGCCATCGGCAACGGATCTTCAACAAACCACAATGGAATCACAACGGCCGGAGGCTCAGTGGTGTCGGCTTGCGTCACGCGCGACAATACCGGCGATGGAATAGAAGTCGGCAACGCAAGCACAATCAGTTCTTGTGTCGCGCGTGAGAATCATGGACACGGCATCGAAGCCGGTGACGCGGCAATGGTTACCGGATGCAACGCGCGAGACAATGACAGCCACGGCATCGTCGTCGGTTCCGGATGTCATGTTACCGACTCCGTCGGCTACAGCAATGACGACGGGTTTCACGTCAGGGGCGTCGGCAGTAATATCAGCCGCTGCACGGCATTCGGCAACCTGCTGTATGGCATTCGGGCAGGGAGCGGGAATTCGGTCATCCATTCGACAGCCTATGACAATCAGGTTGGTAATATTCACGTCGGCAGCGAATGTTATGTCTTCTACAACAACTGTGTGTCGACCAATAGCTCATCGGGCGGAATCGTTGTGGACGGAACAGACAGCCGCCTTGAGAACAACCACCTTCTGCGAGGCGCGTTTGGATTCGATGTCAACGGTACCGACAACTTCATCGTTAAGAATACAGCCGCCGAATGCACGACAGAATATGACATTGTCGGGGGCAACCAAACCGGCCTTGTCGTCAACACGCCGGCGGGGGCCGGAGCATGGGATAACTTCAACTTCTAATGAACTTCCGTTTTCATAGGATAGCTTTTGTGGGAGTCCTTGCCGCTGCGTTTCTGACGGCGGGATTCAAGGCCCGCGCGGAAAACGGCCGGTTCGAGATCATCCGCGAGATGTTTCCTCTCACGATCACCAATTCCGGCAGCTACCTGCTGACGGAAGACATAGATTTCTCCAATTCTCCCTTCGCGTATGATGGAATCACGATTTCTGCTTCAGATGTTCACTTGGATCTAAACGGTCACTATCTGATGGGCTCAATAGGAAACACTGACGACGGCATCGCGATCGATCCGGTCAGGAATGTTACGGTTGAAAATGGTTTCATTCATGGGTGGGGCGGCGACGGCATCGACGCGGGTTATGATACAGCGACTGCGACCGGATGCGTCTTCCGCAAAATTCAGACATCGTACAACTACCGGGACGGTCTCCGCGCGGGACGTTCCGCTTATGTCGAAAACTGCTTTGCCCTGCGCAACGGTCTGGAGCTGGAAGATCTCGGTCACGAAACGGGCACGGGTATTCTTATCGGACAGTCCTCACTTGCCCGACGGTGCGTCAGCGTGGAGAACTGGGGCCACGGCATCGCCTCCCGCTCCAGCGGTGAGATCTCGGATTGTATCGTCTACCGAAATCAGCATGACGGATATCACACTGGACAAGGTATGCTGATCAGAGGATCTGTGGCCTACGGACAGCGTCTGAATGGTGATGGTCTGGAAGTCGACGGAGGAAGCGTCGTGGTCGATTGTGTGGCTGTCTCAAATAACGATGACGGCATGAAGACTCGGACTTACGGTCGCTCTGTGTTTGTAAATTGTTCCTCGATTTCAAACTCATCGGACGGCATCAACGCGAGAGTGAACGGAGTACTAGTGGCCGAATGCACTGCGACCCGAAACAAAGACGATGGGCTTGCCATAGATTCCCGCTCGCTGATCGTGAACAATCTCTGTGTCGGCAACGGCTTCATTTCGGGCGATGGAGGCGGCATCAATATCAAGGAGAATGCGGGAGACCGCTGCCGCATCGATAGCAATCATCTTGCAGGAAATCGCGAAGGCCTCAGGATTGTCGGCGCAGGCGCAAGTCAGAATATTGTGATGCGAAACTCTGCCGTCGGCAATTCTGTCAACGACTACAACTACTCCGTTAACAACGACGTCGCCCCCATCAGGAGCAGCGTTTCCACGGCGGACCCCTGGGACAACTTCTCTTTCTGATCACGCCTCACTCCCTGTTTCACTTAGCGTCACGATCGTGAGCCTAAATGAAACACTTCAATGGAACAGGAAAAGATGATTTGGCAGCTTCTTCTGGCCTGATTTCTGCTTATAATGCTCTAAGAAACCGTGGTTTATGATGAGTTGGCTCGCCAAAATCAGCCTGGTGACGGTCGTTGTGGTGTGTCTGGGCGGAGTTGTGTCGCATGCCGTTGATCTGCGGATCAACGAGTTCATGGCTGTGAATGACACGATTCTGCAGGACGCGGACGGCGACTACTCGGACTGGATCGAGATTTACAACGCGGAAACGACGTCCGTAGATCTCGCCGGCTGGCATCTCACAGACAGTGCCGGCAATCTCAGTCAGTGGACCTTCCCCTCCACCAACATCGCGGCAGGAGCCTATCTCGTCGTGTTCGCCTCCGGCAAGAACCGGGCAGTCTCCGGCGAAGAGCTTCATACCGACTTCGCTCTGAAAGCCCTTGGCGAGTACCTGGCTCTCGTCGAGCCCGACGGTTCCACAGTCGTCTTCGAATACTCCCCCGCTTATCCACAGCAGTACCCGGACATTTCATTCGGCGTCGGAGCGGAAGGAACGGAAGTCACTCTTGTCGAAACCGCGGCGGCGTGCCGGGTGCAGGTTCCTGTCGACGGCTCTCAGGATTCGAACTGGTTTGAGCGCGTCGGCTTCGACGACAGCGGCTGGAGCAACGGCTTCACCGGCGTCGGATACGAGCGCGGACTCGGTTACGAGCAACTGATCAATACGGACGTGCATGATCAGATGTGGAGCAACAACGGCACCTGCTATATGCGCATACCTTTTGTGCTGTCCGCGCCATCACTCTACGATTCGCTCAATCTACTCGTGAAATACGACGACGGGTTTGTCGCCTACTTGAACGGACGGGAAATAGCCAGCGCCAACGCGCCTGCCGATGCGCTCTGGAACTTTGTCTCCACAGCCGGACACGCCGATTCACTCGCCCTGATCTACGAGACCAACCGGATCCCCAATGCCGCCGACGTGCTGCAGATCGGGACCAACATTCTCGCGGTTCATCTGCTCAACGAAACACTCACAAGTTCGGACGCGCTGCTGATGCCGAAACTCGTGGGCTTCACCACTCCGGCTTCGGACCCGGGCCTCCGCCGCTTCTTTGTCACGCCGACGCCCGGTGCACGGAACGGAACCGGGCTCGATGACCTCGGCCCCGCAATTCTCAACGTCGCACAATCGCCCGAGCTTCCGACGACTGACGATGACATCTTCGTCTCGGCCCGGATCTTCGCCACGGGATCCGGCCTTTCCACGGCAACGCTCCACTATCTCGTCATGTTTGAAACGAACGAGACAGCTGTAACCATGGTCGACGACGGTGCGCACGGCGACGGACCGGCAGGCGATGAAGTATTCGGGGCGCCTATTCCAGCAGGGATCACAAACGCCGGCATGATGATCCGCTACTACATCACAGCAACCGACACAAACGGGGATCTGTCCCGCTGGCCGCTCGAGGGCGACCCCGGCCCCCACCTCGGAACGGTGCTGGCGGATCCCGCCGTCACAAGCGCTCTGCGAACACTTCACTGGTTTGTGGAGGATCCCGACTGGCACAAGAACGACGGCGGCGGCAACAATTACAACTGGTCCCCGGCTTACGTCTGGTTCGACGGACGTTTCTATGACGGCGCGCAGGTGCGGGTTCGCGGCCAGAGTTCTAAGAACTGGCGCAAACCGAACTTCAAATTTGAGTTCGGGCAGGGACACTACTTCACATACCTGACGAACGAAACCGCCGTTGAAGAATTCAATCTGCAGAGCACCTACAGCGACAAGTCCTACATGCGCCGCTTTCTGACCTGGGAGACATACAAAGATGCCGGGGCGGCCTATGGAATTTCGGAAGTATGGCGGGTTCAGCAGAATGGCGAGTTCTACAGTGTGGCCGTATTCCTTGAGCAACCGGACGAGACGCTGCTTGAACGCAATGACTGGGATCCCGACGGCGCGCTTTACAAGATGTTCAATCAGTGCACGAGTTCGTCGAGTGGAGTTGAGAAGAAGACGCGAATAGATGAGAACAACGCAGATCTCGCGGAACTCGTTGCCGGAGTTAATCCTTCACACAGCCAGACCGCGCGTGCGGCGTATATCTTCGACAACGTGGATATACCGAAGACGATCAACTACATCGCGGCCACGGCCATCATTCACGACAACGATCACGTGGCCAAGAACTACTATGTCTACCGCGACACCGAAGGCGACGGGGAATGGACCTTCTATCCATGGGACAAGGACCTGACGGTCGGCCGCAACTATGGCCCCGGCGGGGGCGTGCTTAGCGACGGCATATGGGCTGATGTGGACGAGATACCGGGACGCACCAATGTTGCGCCGAGTCACCCCCTCTTCGGCGACTCTGAACATCAGAAGTACGACTACCTCTGGAACCGGTTCATTGACGCCGCACTCGACACGCCGGCTATACGCGAGATGTATCTGCGCAGACTGCGCACACTGATGGACGAGTTGCTCATGCCGTCGAATACGGCGCCCGCGGCCCAGTACTTCGAGAGCCGCATCATGACGCTGTATACCAATATCCTCCCCGATGTACTCGAAGACCGCATCGAGTGGGGCAATCCTTACGGCAGTAATCAGACTCTTGAAGTGGCGTTGAGCCTCCTCACGAATGAGTACCTGGCCGTCCGCCGCAGGCATCTCTTCGACACACATACTTCCACAAACGGTGTCGGCATTCCCCCCGCTCAAACGAACAGTCCCACGATCACTTTCGGAAACATCGAATTCAAACCGGCAACAGGAAACCAGGAAGAGGAATTCATTGAACTGATCAACACCAACGACATCGCGGTGGAGATTTCCGGCTGGTCCGTCTCCAACTCCGTCGATTTCACATTTGAACCCGCGACGGTTATTCCCGCCCGTTCAAACCTTTTTGTTTCTCCGGACCTGCCCTCCTTCCGCGCCAGGTCAACCAGTCCGAAGGGCGGCGAAAATCGGTTTGTTGTCGGCCCATACAACGGCCATCTCTCCGCGCGCGGAGAAACGATCTCGCTGTACGACGCTGAAGGCACTCCCGTCAGTTCCCTCTCCTACACCGGCGATCCCAGCGCGCTGCAGGAGAACCTGCGGATTACGGAGATCATGTACCACCCGAATGATCCGCCGGAGGGGAGTCTCTTCACGGACGACGATTTTGAATTCGTCGAAGTGAAGAACATCAGTACGAACATGCTGGAGCTGACCGACGCATATTTTATTGAGGGCATCCGGCACACCTTCACGAATGTCGTGCTGCAGCCCGGAGGCATTGCCGTGCTCGTGAAGAACTTCACCGCCTTCACGAACCGCTATGACACCAACGGGATGACCATTGCGGGCGTGTATGACGGCGCCTTTGACAATGACGGGGATCATGTGAAACTCGAGGATCCCCTGAGCGAAACGATCCTCGAATTCTCGTTTGATGACGACTGGGTGCGGACGACGGACGGCGGCGGCTACTCGCTCACGATCAAGGAAGAGACCAATAGCTTCGATACATGGGGGCTTTCAAACAGTTGGAAGGCCAGCAGCGTTTTCGGCGGAACCCCCGGATTCGATGAGCCCGCTCTCCCTGTCGGATCCGTGGTAATCAACGAGGCCCTGACGCACACCGACTCTACACAGGACTGGATAGAGGTTCGCAATACGACGACGGGAGCCGTCGACATCAGCGGGTGGCTTCTCAGCGACGAAGCCACACAGCTTGCCAAGTACGTCATCCCGAACGGCACGCTGATTTCCGCGACTTCGACGCTCGTTTTCAGCGAGAGCGATTTCAACAATACGAGCAATCCCGCCTCGCTCCTGCCGTTTGCCCTCAGCGAACTCGGTGACAGCATTTTCCTGTCCTCGGCCTCAAACGGCATCCCGACCGAATACCGTGAAGCCGTCGAGTTCGGCCCGTCAGACAGAGAGGTTACGTTCGGCCGCTACGTCCGCAGCGACGGAGGGGCCGACTTCCCCACGATGCTCGCGCCGACGCGGGACAACACCAACACGCCGCCGAAAGTCGGTCCGCTGGTCATCAGTGAAGTCATGTACAACCCCGCAGGCGCAGGACTGGAATTCATCGAAATCCGCAACATCGCGTCGAGCAACATTGTTCTGTACGACCCGGCGCATCCGACCAACACATGGAAACTGACGGGCGGCGTTGATTTCACGTTCCCCGCCGGACAGATCATGACCAAGGGCCGGCACACGCTGGTCGTGGGCACCGACCCCGTTCAATTCCGCAACATATACGAGGTGCCCTTCGACATCGCCATCTTCGGTCCATATACCGGAGTGCTCGACAACGCGGGCGAGAGCATCAAACTTCGTCGGCCCGGAGACTCGGAAACGAATCTCGTGCCCTATGTGGTTGTTGATCAGGTGGACTACGACGACGTGATGCCGTGGCCCGTGGAACCGGACGGGACGGGTCCGTCTCTCGAGCGTATCGATGACTGGTCGTACGGAAATGATCCGATCAACTGGCGCGCGTCCGAAACAACCCCCTCCCCCGGCACCTCGCCACAGCGCGACGGGGATGGCGACGGCATGCCCGACAACTGGGAGGAGCGAACCTTCTTCTCCACCAACGCGATAGCTGGAGGAAGCTACGACGATTTCGACAAAGACGGACTTCTCAATATATGGGAGTACATCTACGGCAGCGGCGCGACCGACTCCAACGACGAATTCATGCTGGTGATTGCGGCCACCAACGGACAGCGGATTACTACTTTCCAATCACGTGAAGCAACAGGTCCCGGATACTGGGGCATGAATCGCTACTACACGCTCCAGGAATCGAGCAACATGATGACCGGCCCCTGGTTCGCGATCCCGGGCCTGACCAATCTGACGGGCGACGGATCGATTATTGTCTACACGAATCCACCCTCGGAGCTACTCTGGTTCAATCGGCTCACGGTCTGGCTCGAGTAGACAGAAAATCCCCACGGAAAAGAACACGCGCGCGAAGTGATCAATTCTGTTCCAGTCTTTCGATTCCTTGTCTGGCTCGGACGCAGGACCCTCGATTCAACAGACTGGAGATGTCGTCTAACCTCGCCGGTTCTATGTCGCCGCGTTTCCGCAGGGCATAGAGGCGTGCAGGCAAACGCAGATCATCGGATGTAAAGGGGAAATCACCACCCCGTTCTTTGCGCCTGGCCTCCTGTATGATCTCCAGGAAGGTATAGCCGAACTCATGCGTCGGCTCGATCATCGTCCCTTCACCATAGTCATTCCAGGTGACCAACTGGATCATTTTCCAGTCGCGCTCCATGCCTACCTGAAGCGACTCGCGCATCGTTTCGCCCTGTCGGTGAGCCAGGACCTTGCCGCCTCGGCCGTATACATCTTTGAATCCCGGATAAGCGGACACGATGGCCTCCTCGGGATTCTTCGTGAAATAGCTGAACGCTTCACCGATACGGACAAGAATCGTCTTCTTGTCGTCCGGGTCCTCCCACGGGGCATGGTGTATCCATGTGAAGCCGCCATCCGCGGCGACTTTCCTCCATAGATGGTGTAGCGCGTAGAAAGTCGGGCGATCCCGCACGGACTCAAAGGCGGCCTTCCAGACCCCGGGGTCACGAATATACATGGGACCGAAATTCATGAGGAGCGGGCCGCCCTGATACCGCAGGTACTGAGGCTTCGAAAACCACTCTTCCTGCATCCACTGGAGTGTCTCCGTCAGATGTGTGGTGAGGTCTTGCGACTGGAGTTTGTTCCTCTTGACGAGAAGCTCGGCAGCCCGGTCTTCGTAGCAGACCGCAAACTTCATTCCGTAGCCGCTCGCGGCATCGAACAAAGCCAGCGTGGCATCGTGGATGAGAGGATAATCATCGGTCTTGCCGATTCCGTACCAATCAGCAATGACACCATTGATGCCGGCCAGCTTCATTTGAAGAAGCTGACATTCCAATGCGTCGGGATCAGCCGAATCGTACGGGCCGATCAACGGATGATAGTGCGACCAGATATCCGGAAGCCCATCTGCGCCTATGTGCTCCGGATTATGCTCCCGCTTGTGTCCCGTCCAATGCCTGCCCCACTTTCCCCGAAACGCCTTCGTTTCGTACCAGGGCATATAGTGAACCATCAGCATTTTCCCGCCCCAGTCGAATACCGGGCCCGGCTTGTAGACCCGTCTTGCCTCAACGGGCGCGTCAGCCTTTTCAACGGGAGCTTCGACCTTCTCCGTTACGTCAGGAACAGCTTCGGGCACTTCTTCACGTGCCGGTTCGGACAGCTCCGGGACTGTGCAGGCCGGGAGGCACAGACAGGCAAGCGCTGTGAGCAACAGACAGGGCAGCCTGGAAACGATCGCCATCCTTGGTATCGGCGTTAGGTGCTCCAGCGTTCAGATACCCCGAAACCGGAGTGTCATTACTGCATTCTGGCAAGATGCCCGTCGACGAGGCCCTGGAGATCGGGCTTCAGCGCGACTGCTTCTGCGTAGGCATTTCTCGCCGCTGCATTCTGCTTCAGGCTGTACTGATGAGTCGTGCCTTTGTTGAGATAGGCCGTTGCCTTCATTCCGACGCTGACGTTAGGCATCTCGATCAGTTCCCCGTAGACGCGTACGGCTTCGTCAAACTGCGCTGAGAACCTGCACGCTTCACCCAGAGCCATGTGAATCTCCGGCTGCGCCCAGTCGACACCTTCCAGAGCGGCGGCTTTCTTCAATGTTGTTGCCGCTGAAGCGTAGTCTTCACCTACCTTCATTTGACACTCGGCCAATGCCTGGAGGGCTGACACATGCCCGATCGGCTGCACATCCGTGATCGCCAGTGCTTTCTCGGCCTGCTCTTTAGCAGCGGCGTAGTTCTTCTCTTTGAAGGCAAGAACGTAGGCCTTCTTGCTGTACGCGAGCGCGGTTTCCGTATCGGTCGCGGCCTGTCCGACCGCCGCCGTATACTCGGCCAAAGCGCCTGCGTAGTTCTGCTGACCCATCATCTCGTCGCCGGCCTTCAGTGAAGCCTGATATGTGTCTGCCGCAAGTGCTGAGCCAACGCTTATAGAAATTACCAGTGTTATCGCAAGTATGCTTCTCATTGGATACTCCTTCCTTTTGTATCTGATACAAAATCTGCATCTTGATCGCGCGATTGTGCATTCTATTCGAGATTTACGTAAAGTCGGGCGTATTTACGCGCTCTGCGGGAGCGTGCTCTTCCCTTCCCGCCAGGTCCCTTCAATCTCCATTCTCACAGGCTGGGCAGGAATCCCCTTCTGGCCGCGCTGAATCGAGGCGACGAGCATATCGACCGCTGCCGCGCCGACGAGATGCGAGTTCTGGTCAATGCCGCTGACGTCCGGAAACAGCTTGCTGTCTCCATCAATATCCAGTGAAGCGTAGCCGACCTCTCCGGGGATATCGGAACCTCTGTTCTGAAGCAATTCCAAGCCGAAATGTGCAACGCCAATGACAACGTCCGGTGCGTAGCGGTCAAACCAAGTGTTAAACTTGATCTGGTCTGCATTGCTCATCAGCAGAGGCGGGGGCATCTTCTTACCGCGCCTGTGACGATACTGAAGAAAGGCGGCCGTCCATTTTCCATTCACGCGCAGGTCAAGCGCATCTTCCATTACAAGACCGATCGCCCGGTAGTTGAGTCCGGAAAGCTCATCGAGCAGCTTGAGCATGGAAGTATACTGGTCATGGATCGAACGATCCAAATCCGGCGACTCGACAGTTTCGCTGATCTCAACAACAGAGAAAGGACTGAAATCGAGGTGGATTGAACGGGGTTCTTTCTTAGAGAGTTTCCCCTGCAGAGGGGCGACGATCACGCCTTCGATGCCCCGATTCCAGATGATGTTGCCCAGGCGCGACGGGCTCATGCCGGGTTCGTTCAGCCAGAATACTTCGATGCGGTAGCCGTATTCCTTCGCGCGCTGCATGGCGCCTTCCACATACTTCCGCTCCGTGGCGAACCTCTTCCAGTCTTCTGCCGTTTTGCCCGAGGTAAGAAGGGCAAGACAGGCTCTTGTATCGTCCGGCAACTTGCTCCGAATGTGTGACATAAGTTTTGCAACTTCCGGATCGGGTTCGTATCCCAGTTGCTCGGCCGCCCTCATCACTTTTCGCCGCGTCTCTTTGGAAACCCCGGGCTTGCCCCGGAGCGCCAGTGACACAGCCATGCGCGTAACGCCCGTTTTCGCAGCTATCTCGCGCAGCGTGATTTTGTTTCCAGAACCCATGGCAAGCCCTTCCTAGGATGGAATCATTCTAGAATCCTCATGCGTTTACGTAAAGCTCAGACCCGCTATATGTTGTGTCCGAATGCCGCTACTGTTCTATTACCAAAATTTTCAGAATCGCTTCCTCCAGTAGCCAGTATGGATCGCTATGCGCATATCGTTCAATAAAGAGATACTGCAGCGCATTACTCTGATTACATGTGTTTCTGTCGCCGCGACTGTCTCCACTGCAAGTCAGACACTCCTCGTAGACTTCGGTAACAACTTATCGTTTCGAGGAACGAATGTGGTGAGTCCAGACTCAAACGGACATTACTGGAACAGCGTCCATTCCGCTGTGTACCACGCGGACATGGTCGATATCTCGAATAACACGACCACGGTGGATCTGGGATTCGATGCCGCGCCGGGAACGGACTTCTTCAACGGTCCCTCCGGCACGAACGAGAATCCGGCGCTCTCCGAGTATGATGCGACTGCGCTCGGCGACCTTGGTGTGGATGAGGCGGTTTACGACTACTACGTCTCGTCGCGTTTTCAGGTCCAGGGCCTCGACACGGGGCGGACCTACAGCCTTACGTTCTTCGGTTCACACAAGTTCAGCGCGGATGATGCGACCGTCTACTCGGTCTACAGCAACACGAACTACACACAGGTCGTCGCTTCCGTCAGCCTGAACGTTCAGACGCCGGGATCGGCGTGGCTGCACAACAGCAACACGGTCGCCGTCATCAGCAACCTGGTGCCGCAGACCGGCAACATCCTGTATGTCGGCTTTGAAGGAAGCACCGGCGACAGCGGATACCTCAATGCGATGAAGATTGAAAGCGCTCCGCAGTCCGGCCCGCCCAGTCTCGAAGCTTATGTGAATCCCATGAACGGCAACGTTCCGGTTCCGAGGGAAACAAGGGTGGACGCCGACGAGACGCGGAAGCTCGCGTTTCCCAGCGCGCGGGGATTCGGAAGGTTTGCCGACCCGGATATCGGGCCCGGACAGGACTTTGACGCGATCAAGGTGACTAACCTGCTTGATAGCGGGCCCGGTTCGTACCGCGACGCCATCATGTCCACGAACGGCCCGCGTGTAGTGATTTTCACTGTCAGCGGCACCATTGATCTCACCGAAACCGTCCTGATGAGGGAGCCGCAGGACAACGTCTACGTTGCGGGCCAGACCAGTCCGGGAGGCATCCAGCTCAAATGCAGCGGCAACAATGAAAAAGCGCCGCTGCGCGCCGTCCGCACGCGGGACATCATTGCCCGTTTTCTGAAACTGCGGCCCGGGCTGGATCATGCGTTGAGTTCGGACGTCGACTCGCTCGCCATGAATGATGTTGAGAACAGCATCTTCGATCATCTCAGCCTGCAGTGGTCCACCGACGAGGCGGCACACATTACGTCGAAGGGCGACGGCGTCACGCTGCAATGGTCGCTTCAATCCGAGCCGCTGCGCTGCGGCCCCTGCCGGAGCGATAATCATTCCCAGCACGATTACGGGGTCTTCTCCGACGTGAACAAGAACCTCACGCTGTACAAGAACTTCTTCATGGGCGGGCGCTGGCGCAACCCGAATGTTCAGGCCACGAACGCGCTCGAGATGATCAACAACGTCGGCTACAACTACGGCGAGTACGCGGCGCAATTCTATGTGAATGCCACGCGCGGAAACCTTATCGCCAACATCATCGGCAACTGGTACTCAAAGGGCCCGCGTACCGCGGGCGACCCGCATATGCTCTTCGCGTCCTACGAGGGTTCGTCCAGCCACGGCTTCGAATTCTATGTGGATGGAAACATCGGCATGAGGGACACCTCGGGCGTGTGCAACATCAACTTCCTCGCGCCTCATTTGACGAGTCCCGTCATGGAACAGAACGGAACACTGCTGACCCCGGACGGTCAGACCGGCATAGTTTTTGCGGTGGCCAGGGCGGACGGGTTGTCCATTCCCGCTGAAGATATCGTGTCCGCCGATCAGGCCATGAAAGATGTCATCGTTGGCGCGGGCGCCATGCAGGACATGTTCAGTACGCCGAGACGGGATCTCGTGGACGCGCGTTCCATGGGTCAGTTCCAGAACTGCGATGATACGGGCTACACGCCTCAGCCCGATCCGCTCGATGCGATTCCGGCGCCCGGCTATCCGGATCTGACAACGAATACCACCTGGTCGTGGACGACCAATGACGTCGACGATGACGGCATGCTCGACGCCTGGGAGACGCTTTATGCTGATCTGAGCCTTGTCCCGAACGGTGATCCTGACGGGGACGGCTGGTCTAACATGGAAGAGTTCCTCAACTATATGGCGGGCGAGCACATTCAGTGGACCGGGACGGGTGATCCCGTCCTGGTCCCGCCCGTGTACTGCGGCTACCCGGTGGGGGTGCAGCCGACCGCCGACATGGACAGCGACGGCCTGCCGGATGGATGGGAGTGGTTCCATTTCGGTCAAACGGACCATCCGAACGGGGAGCCCCACATCGATTGGGACGGCGACGGACACTCGAACCTTCAGGAGCTGTACGCGGGAACGAACCCGACGAACGCATCATCGATCTTCATGATCAAAGAGGTGTCCCCGTCCGGAGACACGTACGAGGTCACCTGGCTGAGCGCGTCCGGCAAAACCTATGCCATCTACCGCACCGATGATCTCGTTTCCGGCTGGACCAATGCGGCATCGACCAACCACATTTCCGCCAGCCCCTCGGGCACAAACACCTGGTTCGATACACAGGCGCCAACCCACGGGGCGAGCTACCGCGTCAGGGTGGAGTAGCCACGGTCCCTATAGCATGCTCGCTGACGTTTACCCCGCCAGAGGCGGGGGTCGCATCGACTTCATCGTCGGCCGGATTGAATGCATCGTGGACTACTGAGCCTGAACGCCAAGGCGGATATAGATCTTCCGCTCGGTCAGCGGAACCAGATTGCTGACCGCATCGAAGTTGGGATCGGCTGCGCTCGTGGCTGAGAGTTCTGTGTAGCCGGCGTTGGTCCAGCTTCCTGCCAGCAGGTTCGTGCGCGACTGAAGGAAGTATGTGATGCCGCTGTCGATGCGGCGCGCGTATGTGTAGTGCACGACACTGGATCCGCCGGAGTCGGCGATCTCGATAGCGGGCAGGTAGCCGGTATCGAGTCCATTGGTCGGAACGCCTCCGAATCCAAATTCTCCAAGATTGAGAAGACCGTCACCGTCGTCGTCCGCATATCGCCCGCCGAGGCCGGGATAATCCAGCGCCCATTTCTCATAGGCAAAGGGAATGTCTCGGGCTTCGATCAGCATGGCATTCAGATAGCCTTCATTGCCGGCGGATCCTTTGAATCCGACGTAGATCTTGTTGTCGTCATGCACGAGCAGGTTCGTGATAACGGCCACCGTGTTGCTGTTGTGCAGTTCAGATGAACCGGGCGTCTGAACGTTGAGCGTCGCGGAAGTGATCACGGTCGAGTAATTCGTGCCGGAGTAGATCGTGTAAACCGTCGCGTCGTCGGTGCTGAACTTGTGTGAGCCGAATAGGGTCAGATCATAGGTCCGGCCCGGATCCAGTCCCTGGATTTGAAACTTCGATGACACGTAGTAGTCGTTCACAGCGGCGTAAGAGCCGCCGATCAGTCCGAGCGCATTGGTATCGACGGCGTTCGTCGGCCCATTGAAACTGTCGCTGCCCGGCGCGTCGTCAAATCCAAGATTTATGCCGGTCGCAGTATTTGTTCTGTCGATCAGGTTGGCATTGAACGCGCCGGACCAGACGCTGTTCCAGTAACTGCCTTTGCCATCGGGGTTGGAAACGGAAGTCCCGCGAAACGAGCTGTCCGCTCCAAAGTCGATCAGAATAGGACCGTGCTTTGGGGTTGTGGTTCTGACGGCGGCGCGTCCGTGCCAGAGGTGGCTGTTGGTGCCGCTTGAGCCCAGTGACACGGTCAGCACATTACTCTGCACGTTGGTCCAGGCCGCTGGCTGCCCTTCCAGCTGCACCGCGACAGGTCCGTCAAAGCCTGCCGGGAGTACCATCGTTGCGTTCGTGTCACCGACGGAATAGATCCAGAATTCGACACCCGCGCTGTTCGTCTGAACGACATAGGCGAGGCTATCAGACTTGCCGGGCGGAATGATGCAGGCGGCCAGCATGTCCGGCGACTCGGCGATGTAGCCGTACGGGGCGAGCGTCCAACCGTTCGTGCTCATCGGATTCGGACCCAGGTTGGCGGTTACTTCAACCGTACCGTATTTCGCCGCGATGAAGCCGTTGTCGGTATCGACCGCATTCGTTCCCCAATGATGCTCGAAGGAATAGACGGGTTCTCCGATGTAGCGCGCACAGACTGTTTTCTGCAGCCGGTCGATCCAGTACAACCATTGGCGGATCGGCGTACTCTCAACTTCTTCATCCCTGACGACATACGTCATGCCGTAACCGAGTCCCAAGGTCCATGCTGCGACTTCATGGTTGTGGACCGCGCCGCTGAGGTTGTTGTAGACCATCGACAGCTTGTCGTGGGCTATATGCTGTGCCAGGGGGAATATAGTCCACGCCTTTGTCGAGTAGCGTTCACGCAGATACCTGCGCCAGAAGGGAGCGTTGGTGGTGGGCGCAAGTCCCCAGGCCAGTCCGCAGAACTGGGCTTCGTGGTTCACCAGCCGGTCGAAACCGTTTTCGGTCGATACCGGCATATACTCGCTGTCTTCGGCCGCGATGGCTGCGAGACCGGAGATGTAGGCATGTGGCGCCGGGGAGTTGGTGTTCATGTCGTACTGTCCGGTACGCGCACCGATCTGATCATGGAAGATTATGTCCACGGGGTAATTCGTGATGAACAGTCCGCGCGTGTGTCGATTTGCAACCTGCACATCAGGATGCCACGGTGTGACGGTGTACCCGCCCTCTCCGAAGTACTCTTCAAATGAGAGTGATCCGTCCGGATCGCGCAGAAGAGGATCTTCGCCCTTCGCAGTAAATGTTGGTCCGCGAGGATCCTCTCCCCAGAAAGTAGGATTGGTATACGGCATGACCATCTGGTCATTGTCTTTCGCCTGTGCGAGCAGATTCGTGAACTCGGCCGATGTCCCGAACGTCGCGTTTGGAGGCAAGTGATCCGGGTATTGCTTGTCGAATCCTCCGTAGAGGTACTGTGCCAGATGAATGATTGAGGGTGAGGGCAGCTGGGAAAGCCGCTCAGTGAGACCGGTGGCTGTACCCAGACTGTTGATCAGCACCGAGTGTTTGAATGTGTTCAGTGTCGATGCCGACATCTTGTTCGTCAGCGTGCGGACAAAACCGTTCGCGCTGCTGTATGCAGCTAGTGAGTTCTCAACGGTCTCACCAAGCACAAGCCTCACGACAGGCGACTGCCACGTTGTGTTTGTCTCCACATACGGGGTGAAAGCACGCTGGAAATATCCTCCTGTTGCATCGGCTCCCCATTCAAGTCTTCCCGGAATGAACAGCGTCGCGGGATTCGTTGAGCCTGACCACGGATCGGCAGGAACGGGCTGAACGCCGTACAGCGAAGAGTTGCCGTTAGTCGTTTCGAGCTGGAAAAAGTCGGCGAATGCCGGCGGATAAAGTATGTTGTTCGTGTAATAGAGATTCGGCTGCAGAGCCTGATAGAAAGCATAACCGGCGACTTCGAACCAGTGACCGCCCGACTGAATATAGTTCCCAACCTCCGCAACCGTGGCAGACACGCCGCCTCCGAGGGACGCGGGCACGAGCTCGCCATATGGATTAAGGATCGCCAGGACATTCGTATTGGCCAACGCGTTGGTCATTTCGTCGACGTTGGTCAGTTCGAGAATATCTATTCCATTCGCGACAAGACTGGTCGAGGCATGTAGACGACCGAGCCACTGGTCGATTCGGACCTCTGACGGCCACGATTCACCGATCACCGGTCCGCGTTCCATGCTGAGTACGGCCAAATTGGTTCGCCCGCCGGATGTCTGTGCGAGGTGCTCGATTGCGGCCACTACGACGTCCAGTGAGAATTCGACGCGCGTGGCGTCCACGAGGCCGCCGATACGCATCAGCCAGCCGGCGCCGGCTCCGCCGCCGAGGTGACTGCCCGAGAAGAAGGCTCCGTGGGGCGAATCGAGTAGAATCACATCCGCCTGCCCACTTGCCGGAGGACGGTGAACAGTCGCGCTAGCAGAGGCCCATTTGTTGGACAAGTCGCTCCCCAACCACGCGACGCCGTCGGTCGTGAAGTTGAGCGCGACCACATCGTAATTCGTGATAACAGCGGAACTGCCGTACAAGCTGACGTATCCTGCAGGACCAACCGATGTCTGCTTCCAGCTAGCCGGATCGTCTTCGGTCTGAATTAGAAAGTAGTTCGTGTTGTACGCCATCCCAACGCCGTCGCTGGAATGGTTCGGCGCGATGAAACGCTTCATGACGGAAGGTTCAAAGCGGAGGAGTGCCGGCAGAACCAATTGGGTCACCGCGTTCGAGGCTGTATCGACCGCTGCTGACATGTCTATGCCGTCATCACGATTTGAGATCGTAATGCTGATAGCGTACTCAACGTTACTGTACGTCAGGTAAAGGCTGTTGCTCGGAGCAGGGAGAGACCAGGAGAACGTGTCGGTGGGTGATGTCGAAGAGAAGATCGCGGCGTTGACAGTTCCGCGGATGCCGAGCGCAGTGTTCGTATATGACAGGGACCAGAGCCCCTCTGCACCGCTTCGGGCAATGTCGCCATTGCCGGCCGTGATGGATTTGATCGATCCGTTCGTGTCATTGATAAGAACGCTATGACTGGTGCCCGTGAAAAGGAAACCTTCGGCAGTATGTTGAATGCCCGCAACGACCGTGTTCGCCGCAAGCCCGAGGCACACGGCCACCATCGCTGCAGTGGCACCTGTTCGCGGCACGCTGCGACGCATGAATACAAATTGCATCGTCACATCATTCACTATCGTCTCCCGGGCGTTAAACATGGGGATGCTTTACGTAAACTTATGCAGTTTGCCGAACTGTTGAAGAGCCGGGACCATGCGAGTTATATTTGTCTCTATATGAACAACGCTCTCAGGATGCTTAGTCAACAAGGGGGACCCCGACCCAGAAATGTCGCCGCCGTTCTCTGGGGCGTACTCCTCACTTTGACGCTGACTGCAGCACCTTGCGGACAAGCAGCGCCTTCCAACGGTGTAATTGGTGTTCTGGGTTCCTCAGTGGCCAAGGGATACAACGGCGGCGGGGGATACACCAACGGATCGTACGTCGGTGGCTATATAGGCCAGCTGACGCCAGTCCTCGAACAACGGGGATGGGGCGTTACCAATGTATCCACACCGGGAGACAATACCTCGAAGGCGTACACCAACATCTTCAACAAACTGATTCCCGCAAATCCGGACTACGCCGTTGTGGCCCTCTCCCTCGCGAACCAGGGCCTGGTCTTTTCCTCGGATCGCGAAGCCACTCTGGAATCGTTCCGCTCCGGTCTGACCAACATCCTGCACACGATCACAACAAACGGAATCCAGCCCGTTGCCGTCACCCTCGTTTATCCGTCTCAGGCGTATACGCTGGACATGTACGACTACGTGAAACGAATGAACCTCATCATTAATTCATGGGACATTCCCAGTATCAACCTGATGGGCTCACAGAACGACGAGCAGGGCCGGTGGGTTTACGAATATATTAACGACCCGTACCACCCTACGGCCGATGGACACGCCGAGTTTTTCTACACCGTCGTCCCCACCCTCTTCGATGCCATCCGAGTGGGAAAGACCAACCGGCCGTCGCTGCCGCCCACCGGCCGGTTCATGCGTGTTACACAGGAGAGCGACCAGCCTGCACCGTTGGTTTACGAGCCGGAATACACGATGCACTCCTTTACAGCGAACTTCCAGGTCCGGACCACCGGAACCGGAACCGTTGCCGCCATCCGTTCGAGCTATACCGAGCCCCTCGTGCTGATTGACTTCGGGCCAACCAACGATGCCCTCGGGCGCGCCACTGCCAGTCCGGATGCCTATGGGAATCATTGGAACAGCTGGCGTCCGGATTCCCTGTCTGCGGGAACTGCGTCGAACAACTTAATCGATGTCGCCGGCGCACCTACCGCTATCGACATCGCAATTACCTCTGCCTTCAGCAGTGCAAGCGGACGCTCCAGCGGGTTCGGCCTTTTTCAGCCCGAGGGTCCCGACCCCGAACTGCTGGGTTCCCTGGCCGTCGAAACTGCTACCGAGGACTACTTCCGTCTGACCAGCAGCGCTGGACTGACGCTCAGTGGACTCGACACCGGCACGGTATATACACTGCGCATTTTCGCCTGCCGCGAATCCTCTGTCATGAAGCGTACGACGGATTTCCAGGTGACCGACCGTAATGGGTCCACCACCTATTCGATGCTGACCTCGGGTGCCAACACGGGGCGGGACGGAGCCTATGACGGCAATAACCATCGCGCGATCGGATTCCAGGATCTATATCCGAAGACCAACGGAACACTGCTTGTCTCGCTCAGCACCACGAACGAAGGGTTCATCAGCCTCATGGAGATCGGGCGCTCCACGCCCGTGCCGACCAACATCTATGGTACTGTGGAAGTCCGTGACAGCTCTCTGGCGTATGTATCTCCCGGCGGCGTCGAGATCACCGCGCCCGTCGACGTCAATGACGGCGCCTTCCAAGACATAAGCCTCAGCCACAACTTCGCACTGCAGCGCACGTATCTGTTTGTGAACGGCCTGCTGTACGGAACGGTTGGAGAGCGCCTTGTTCCCGATCGTTTTGTCCTCGGCGGATCGGACCAGGCCGACGCTTCCGCTGCGCCGACACAGGCAGACTACCAGGCCTGGTGTCTCTATCGTTCGTCCTGGACTCCCGGCGAAGCAATGGCGCAGCACCTGGGCGCGCTTCAACAGGCCAGCCTTGAGGTGGCGGCCCCACTGGACGACGGCGCCTTCGCGCTCGACGATCCTGTAACCAACGTTGCGCAGAGTATGGCGAGTGCATATGTTCGCGGCACCAACGTGGAGGTCGGCATCGGCCCGACACCGCCCAGTTCGTTGACCGCGCGCTCGTACGATACCGACTCGATCGAGCTTTCGTGGAACAACAACGCCGGCGGCGGCCTGGGCACGGAACTGCATCGGCGAACAGCCGGGACGCAGTGGAACCTTGCGGCGGATCTGGGCGCCGGGGTGGCTGCTTTCACCGACACCGGTCTGGACGCCGGTGAAGAATACATCTATCGGGTCGCAGCAAAGGACGGGGCCTTGTTGAGCGGATTCTCCACCTCGATAACCGCTTCTGTCGGAGCGGACGGATCAAGCTACGAGGAATGGATGTCGGACTATATCCCGGGCGACTTGCGAACCTGGCTGATAGACTTCAACTCAACGGTGAGTACGAACTACGGGGGCGCGGTGTGGAACACCCTCTCGAGCTGGACCGATGCCACACCTCGCGCGTTGGTCGATACCGGCGGCGTGACAGCCGCGCGCGCATCCATAGCTCTAATAGACCCTTTCGATACGTCCCGCTCCGGCAATGGAAGCCCTCTCAGCACCAACGACTACGCGGCCGATGCGCAGAGCACGCTGTTTGTATCCACCGAGTATCTCGACGACCAACTCGATGCGGGAAAGGCCAGTATTCGATTGAGCGGCCTGAGGCGAAGCCTCAAGTACAACGTCACCATCTTCGCCCGCCGCGGCACGGTAGTATCGGGTTTCGACTATCGGAGCCGTTATGAGGTGGAGAGTCTCAACGGTAACTCGGCCGCCGAAGTCGACACAGCCACCAACGAAAATACCGTGATGTTCGCGGATCTCTCACCGGACGCAGACGGCAATATCACCCTCAGCATCGGTCCCGCCGACAAACCGAACGGCGCGATCTTCGCCGGGATCAGCCTGATGAAGGTCAGCGAAGTTCCGCGGGTGACCAACGACTTTTATCTTGTTGATTTCGCCGCTGCCGACGGCACGACTTATGATGATCCCGGCTATGTCTGGAATTCCATTCCTACCAATATGCCTGAGAGCATGGCAACAAACCTGACCAATGAGCTCGGTGACGACTCCGACGGGTACACCCTTATATTCGATAAGAAGTTCAACCAGTATCGCAGCGGCAGCGGCTCTGTGGCGGGGGGGTATGACGATGTTGCCGAGGACACCTGTTTCGCGCTGGGAAGCGTTACCACGTATGCGGCCAAGATGACCTTTGGTGGACTCAACACAAATAGTCTGTACGACTTTCTCTTTCTCGCGCGACGGCCCAATTTCTCCTCCTTCAGCAACCTCGGATCCTACAGCTTCGAAGGCAGCGGGGAACCCGTCACCGTAGTCGTGGACGGCCGCGAGAATGAGGGTTACACCTTTGTGGGTCCTATTACCCCTGACGCAGGCGGCGAAATCTCGCTATCCGTTTCAAACATGCCCACGGCGCTGATTCCCTTTGCCGTACTCAACGTCCTGCGCATGAGTGAGCGCACCGGTGCCGCAGGCGGAGAAGCTACACGCGGAGTTTCCGGCGATGCGGACGCAGACGGGAACTCCAATCTGAAAGAGTATATCTACAACATGAACCCCCTCGTCACGGATGCGGTGCTGTCCGGATTCGAGCCAATCCTGACCCAGTCCGGTCCGTCCCAGGTTTCGCTTTGGTATGATCGCTATCTCCCGGCGTCCGACGTTGCGTATGAGGTACAAAGTCGAACCAATCTACTGGCAGGCGTCTGGGAAACCGCAACGGGCTTAACCGAAACAGTGGTCAACGACAACCGAACCGTCCGTTCGCTGCGGCTTGACCACGCCATCGCTGACGAAAAAGACGAGCTGTACCTCCGCTTGAGAATGGACTACGCCCCGTAGTCCATGAGACGTCGAAGCAGGCCCAGAACCAGCCCCCCTGCGAGCAGGAGAAGGAACGATGTCGGCTCTGGAATCAGCTGCAGGTTATTGAAGAAGATGTCGTAGGGAACGCCGCTCCCGTGCGGGTCCACCTGCAGGTGCAACCAGCTCAGATCCGACAGATCAAGGCCGGGCGTTGTTCCTGGATTTCCAATGAAGCTGTCGTCAATCCCTACGGTCTGAGGTACGGGACTAATCGGGAAGGTCAGGAGATGGTGCCCGGCGGCCAGCACTTCCCAGCGGTAGTTATATTGCGTGCCGTCACCGTCCTCGAGCAGCGCAATAACGTTGGGGAAATCACCGGCATTCACATCTATGTCGAGTTCTACATCCGTCTGGCCGGACGCATCGATATTCGGATTGATGTTGTACGCGCCACCTCCGAAATTCACGGCCTGCACATTGTAGTCGTTCGGATTCGAGACAAGCGTTGCATTCGTCCAGGATGAATAAGTGAAGTCGAGATTGAAGCTGTTGAAGTCCTCAATGAGAACCGGTGCAGCCTTTGCCGGCAGAACGGAAGCCCAAACGAGGCTTGCTGCTGCAACAAGGCAAACGGTGAGTCTAAGGGACAACGTCCGATCTCGCTTCATCACACTTTCTCCTTCCTCATCATCTTGACGCACGGGTACATCCTTGCGCACGCTATTAGAAGATGTGTCCACTCTTGTAGAACCGGTTGGTTTCGGCACCTTCCAGCCCAAGGTCTTCGGTGGCGACCCACTCCGCATGCCCATCCAGAAATGCTATGTTGATGCCTGTTTTGTGAGGGGTGTCGTCTCCCTGGTAAGGAAAATCGTAGGCATATGCAGCTTCGGCCGGATAGAGGATGCCGCCTGATTTCCGAATGATAGCGTCGTGGGAGCAGAGGAATCCATTCATCTCATATTGAGTGTAGAAGGCACCGTAGTTGCCTTCAGGGTCCGCTGGCACCGCACAGTTCCAATGGTCCTCAGTCCCATCGTTCGAAGGACAATTGAAGACATTCACATTGTCGTCGAGATACGGCAGAAGCTGGGCCGTCGCAGCCCCCCAGTCTATTCCCGAATTTCCGGTGTTCCCTCGATAAGGCAATTCGGGATCTGAATCATCAAAAAGCTTAGCCGCCGCCGTCGCGATCATACGCACGTTGTTCAAACAGTAGGTCCGCCGCCCCCTCTCCAGAATACTCGTGACGACCGGCGTGAGAAGGGCTGCGAGCAGAAGGATAATGCCCATCACGACAAGCAATTCCATCAACGTGAATCCATGGCTGCGTTTCTTCATGATCTGCTGGCATGAAATCATTGCCATGTCGCTTCATCTATATCTGCGCAACTTTACGTATAGCCGCGGCGCCTTATGCGGGACGCCGCTCGTCTGGTTGAATCATCAGGAATCAGCTATGCGACACCGAATCATCATTACGGGTTTTGCTCTTGTCTTGAGTCTTCAGACTGCGCTTCCCGCCCATGGCAAATCCGGATCCGGCACAAAGTATCCGATATTCGGCCGGGTGTGGACGGAGGAAGAACTGCGCGAGGCCTACGAAAAGGTCTGGCGACTTTACGTCGTTGATCAGAGCAGCCGCATGATCCTTTACCATTGGGAGCGGGGAGCCTTTCTCCTTTCCGGGTCGATCAAGGACCGCGCTCCAGACAGGAGGCTGATTATTGAGAGCGGCGGAAAGCTGGCGGCGGTCCAGTGTGAGGAGCTTATTACCTGGCGGTCCGGTGACACGATTGAACTGATGGTGCGCGAGGCGGGCACTCCGCAGTTCTCCTACAAGACGGAGGCCGGGACGCGTGAAAGCCTGCCCCAGTACGCTGACCTGACGCTTTCCTTCCGCGACTTCGTACGCTCCCTGCGTCGGGGACAGCACTATCCGGAACTCCCTGAATTGGGAACGAAGGCGAATAGAAAAGGGCTCTTCCGCACGGAGCGCGTAAAGACTAACTCCATTGTCGACCGCTAACCTGCTTCCGGCGGACAGAGCAGCAGCGAGAAGGTGCAGGTTACGGGACCGTTCTCTATCCTGAGGAGAATCGTATTGAATCCCTGATCGAAATGGACCCGGCGGAAGCCTTCATCAATGCGCCACGGGCTGAAGCCGCGGTCCTGCCAGATGACGGTGTCGTTGATCCACACTTTTGCCGCGTCGTCTGAGGCGACGGCAACAATCATCTCGGTGGGTTCCTCGAAATACACCTCCGTATACCCGTAGTACGTCGAGCCCTCCATTTCCCGGGGCGGCTTGATGCGGATATTGTCGCTCTGATGAAATTGCCAGCGGATAACCTGATCGTTCTTGCCGACATATTCGGCGTCCAGGTCGACCAGCGTTTCCGGTGGAAGCGGATCGTCGAAACCTGTCCGCCAGCCGTTCTCCCAAGGTCCTATCACATACCACGTGTCGATGTATAACCAGCCCGTTCGCGGGCTGTTGCGGTTGAACTTGCGTCCGGGGAGCGCCTGCTTCAGAACTTCCTCCTCGGAAAGCCGCGATGGACCGCGCGCCTGCCGCACCTCATCGCTCTGACCGGCGAAACCGGTCCGGATGCTTTTATGCGTGATATCCTGTCCGCCGCCGACCGCTCCGAAAGAAGCGTTGTCGCCGGTGTGGTTCTGCATGAACGGGCTCACGTCCACGTAGCGTCCCAGGTTTCCGCGAGCGGCATTCGCCAGCACAGCGGCCCGGCCTGCCGCGCCCTGCGTGCCCTCACCCTTTCCCTGCGCGCCCTCTCCGCCTTTCATACCGGCGATCTTCCTGCCGGTCTGTCCCATATTCTGTGCCTGCTGCCACATGTCGTGTACGTCACGCTCGGCCCGGTCCAGACCGGCTCGATACGCGTTCAGTTCCGCGATGGTCCGGGGCGGATCAGGCAGTGTGCCGGGCGAGAACTGCCGGGTTGGAGGCGGCACGCTGACGGCCTGCCAGGCGTCAGCCAGCGGCTTGTTCTCGTTCATCGCAATGTCCGCGGCCTTGACGGCTGTGAACAGCGCCTCGATATCCTCCTGCAATCCCGCGGCGGCCTCGTGCAGTTCGGGAACAGACATTCCCTCCAGCGATTGCTCCCAGTCCGGTTCGAGCGGACCCGGCGGTTCGTAACGTTCCGGGAGGTCATTCATTTCTTCCAACTCAAACGCTTCCACCTCGCGCAGAAGCCCGCTGATCTGATCGCGCGTGTAATTGACAAGGTACGCGACATGGTTGTCGTGGCGGACACGCTCTTCGTCCTGCACATACGCTTTCTGCGCTTCATCCAATTGCCGTATATACTCGTCCTGTCGGGAGCAGGTGATGCCGTGCGAGTCGCGAACGCGCTGCAGTACGCTGGGCAGGATGAGTCTTTCCGGCGCCGCCGTTACTCGCGTTTCGAAATCGGTCGATGCTGTGTGTACGAGCGGCGCAGCGGAAAGATCGGATTCACGATCCTGATTCTCCGCCCGCTCCACAAGCTGCGTGGTCAGCGGGTAGAGTTGATAGTAGAAGAACATACTTACGTCCTCAAATGAACGTACCTTGACTTCATCGAGTTGCAGCCGCTCCGCTTCCTGGAGTTCATCGCGGACTCGCTTCATGTCCTTGAGACGCTCTATCATCTTCTTCGCGCGTTTCTCTTCCTCGCCCCGCTTCAACTTCGTTGCGTCGTCCTCGCGCAGTTCCGTCCGATCGCGCTCCCGCCGCTTCCTTTCCTCCAGCCTCTTCAGGCGCTGCTGCGCCTGTTCATCGAGCTCCCGCACGTCAGCGGCCGTTTGTTCGAGCCGGCTCACCCGCAACGCGTCGATCGACACAAAGAGCAGGACAAGCGCAGCCTGAAGCGCAGCCGAGACGGCGAGAATGACCGGAAGGCGAACCCGTTTATCTGGTGTTGTAGAATTCATCGTAGGTGCGAATGCCCACATTGACCAGGCCGTTGAACCTGCAGAGATCGAGTACTTCGATCACGCGGTGAGTCGGCGTATCCCGGTCGACATCGAGCCGGATCTGCACGTCAGGCTCCTTGACCCCGACCTCTCTGATTTCTGTGTGAAGCGATTGAATCGTCGTCTCTTCTCCTTCGAAAAAGACGTCCCCGTCCTCATTGATACCGATGACGTAGTTGTCATCGGACGGCATCATCCTTTCCGCGGAGGTGGATTCGGGCAGTTCAATGTCGATGTCGCGGTTGATCTTCCTGATCATCGTTGAGACGAGAAAGAAGATCAGCAGGAGAAAGACTGCATCGATCAAAGGCGAAAGCGGAATGCCTTCGTCTTCGTCATTGTCCTGTCGGCCTGTCAGCATGTGGTTACTCTTCGAACGGCTGGCGGATCTTGACGCTCACGTTCATGAAGCCGCGTAGTTTGCAGATGTCGAGAGCGTCGATCGTCCTTTGAAACGGCGTCTCGCGGGCGATGTCGAAACGTATGGGGCGAAGGAGCACTTCCGGACCTATGTCCCGCGCAAGCCGGTCGAGGTACTGGTCGAGTGTAGTGCCTCCCTGATATGAAAGGGCTCCGAAGCGGTCGCGTCCTGCGGGTTCGAGAAACGCACCGTCCCCGGACAGGCCGATGATCAGGGTGTCGTCGCGGGCTTCCGCGGACAGCGCCGAAGACGAGTCGGGCATGGTAATCGGAATCATCGTCTCCTTGCGCTTCAGCATCGTTGTCACTAGGAAGAAGATCAGCAGAAGGAACACGCAGTCGATCAGCGGGGACAGCGGAACATCCGCTTCATCTTCCACGCCGGGAACCCTTCTGTTGCGGCGGTAGAGCATGGGTTCAGGCGCCGGGCTTCTTCAGCAGCCAGGCGTTGATGAGGCGGTCCATCTCCTCGTCCAGCAGACGACCGAGGGACTGGATTTTGAATTTAAACAGGTGGTACAGGCCCAGAGAGGGAATGGCTATGATCAGTCCGAGCGCAGTGGTAATCAAAGCCTTGGAGATGCTGCCCGCGAGAATCGTCGCCCCACCCTCGTCGCCATAGATCTCTACGAGTTTGAAAGATTCGATCATACCGATAATGGTGCCGAGGAGTCCGAGCAGCGGAGCAAGTCCGGCAATCACCGCCAGCCCGTACGCCTTCTTCTGTTCGTTAAGCAGTTCTCGATTGCCGATATCCGACGCGCCCTGAATGAGCAGTTCAGGGGGAGCTTCACGATGCTCGGCCAGGAAGGCTGCCATCCGGCTGATGGTCGAGGGGTGTTTCTCGCAGTACTCGTGCAGCTGCTGAAAACGCCCTGCGTGCCAGAGCGGAAGAACACTTTGCGTGAACTCTGCGGACACGATCCTTGCCGCCCGTAGATTGATCACCCTTTCGACTGCGATCGTTACCATCACAAACGTGAGAATGAACAGCGCGATGCCTGTGTTTCCCCCTTTTGTCAGTTCGTGAAGCCAGTCAATTTCGGCCGAAATCGTCTCCCCTCCCGAAACCTGCGCGAATGTGGTGAGAGGAGTTGTCAGGAAGATAAGAGTAGCCCATCGATACAACATCTACATGTCCCTCCGCGTCGTGATATCCTGCTTGACCGTGAAGCCGGAGCCGCTCTCGTTGTTGATTAAACCGGAGGCCTCGCCTTCTGTGTCGAGGCCGATGATAACGAGCGAGCCCTGTGCGTTCGGCAGAATGTGAATACCTTCTGCTTTAAGCTTCTTGAGGCGGACATTACGAATCTCAGCATCGGCGACACGTTTCGGGCCCTGAACGCTGATTGCCGCGCCGTAGGGATCTTCGATATCCACGCCGGCGATCCGCACAGGTATCTCGATGTCCCGCTCCGGGGCGTGAAGCCATAGTCCACCGACGGACGAGCCGAAATAGCTCTCGCTTCCGGTTTGAATGAGCCGGTTGGACTGGATAACAATCGTGCCCCCAAAGGGCTCGGCCCCGTGTCCGGTGCTGAGGGTGATACCGGCTCCCGCATACACGTTCCCTATGACGGTATTGCCGATCACCCGATGATTACTTCCCCCGTAAATCGCGATGCCGTTTGCGAGCCAGGGGATCTCAACACGGTTATGCAGGAAGACGTTGCTGCTGCAGGGAACGCCCGAGGCCCATGAGGCTGTCGGCGACCATGTAGCCAGACCGTCATCGCCGGTATTGCGGATATGCGAGCGCTCAACCCTGCACCTGCTTGATCCATCGCAGAAGTTGATACCATCCGCCATGGTATTGCGAATACGGCAGTCGATAATCCGCAGATCACGAGTGCCGGGCGTGGACCATACACCGCATTTCACATGTTCGATCCACAAACGTTCCAGCAGGCTCCCCTCGCCCAGGTTGCCGTTGAAAGCATTATCAGCGGTCGCGTCGAACCTCTGATCGATATTTCCGAAAATCGCCAGATCACTCATCCGGAAGGTCTCCCCGTTGCCGCGGAATAGAACCGCGGAACCGGTCAGTCTGCTATGCCACATTCCGGAGCCCTGAATGGCAACTCCGCCCAGTGTGATGGGTGAGCCGTCGAGTCGGTAAGTTCCCGGCGGAATCCAAACGGTACGCCCCTCGTCTTTGGCCTGCTGGATTGCAGCAAGAAACGCGGGAGCGTCGTTGATGCCATCGTCCGCCTTCGCGCCATGATTGGTGATGGAAAGACTGTCTGCGGGTGCGGCGATTGGCGGCGGGACCTGTTCCAGTTCGATGAGATCGACGAGGTAGTAGGCGGCGGAATCACCTTCGTCTATTTGCAGCCGCAATGTATCCCCGGGCTTTACCGCGTCAATCTGCGCATGGCTTTCGTCGAAGAACCGGTGCGGTTTCCCGTGGTCAGGGTGATTGAACCAGGGGAATCGACCGTAGACCCAGGCATAGCGGGACGACAGTTCCATTTTCTGCAGAAACTCGTCGTTCCGATACAGGCTCAGGGTTGCGTCGGTGCCGCGGCCCTCCGGCGCATCGGGAATCGAGGCCCGGACAACGATCGTGTTGGCGGGCTCGGTTACCTCGACTTCCACGAAGTCACCCATGTTCTCGAGGCGGACATAGCTTTTGCCCGAGGCTTCCGCTTCGGGGGTCAGATACTTACGGGAAGGGCCGTGCAAAGCGCCCTGGAACTGCCCGCTTTCGGCTTCATACGAAACCCAGGGAAACGGATCGGCGAGGCCCATCCCTTCCGGCGGCGCGGATGGCGGAGTAACGCATCCTCCCGCAGCCAGGAGAAAGCCGCCGCAAAGGCAAAGCCGCAAAGCAGCGAGGGCTGGTTGAATGCTTCTATGGTTCTTCTGGTGTCGATCCATCATCTTCCTCCACCGGTATGAGGATAAACTTCATGCTCAGCCAGGCCTGGCTGAGCGGATCATACTGCACCTTGTCGGTTCCGGAATTCTCAAGGCTGATATAGGCTGTCTTCTGCCACAGGTTGTGAATCCGGCAGAAGGAGCCCTCAAGCACCAGGTTCCAACGGAAGCTGAGGAAAGTGGGCTCCATCGAAGAGACCTCAACAAAGCCTTCACGCCCTTCGATATTCAGCGCGTCTCCGGTCACCCGGTTACGAATCCAGTATCCCGGCGCGTCGGGGATGACCTCGAGATACCAATGGCCTCGCTGATCGTCCGCCTTCAATCCGGCGTCGTACAGAAGAAAGCGGCTGCCCTCCTGCTGGTACAGGCAGGCATCTCCGTAAAGGCCCTTCACCCGCACGAAGAGCGGCGAGTCCTCGCCTACGAATTCCTCAACGGTTAGGGCTAGTGATAACGGCGCAGCGATGGCGAGGATCGCCAAGGCAAAGAGGAAGTAGCGAAATCTAAGCATACGTGTCTCTCCTTAACTGTTGCAGATACTAGTTTCCAAAAAGGTCGCGTGCAACGTGATAGTGGCCGGTGTAGAAGCATGGGTTCGTTATCAATCAAAATGCCGCATAACCGGTTTCGGCGAACGGTCCTCATAGCACAATCCCCAGTGCTTCCTGAGTATCGCCAGATCCTCTTTGATCTGTTCGCAAGAAGGGTAGATGTTCTCTCGAGGATTCTGTCCCGCACGATACCCGGAACAGCAGATGGCGTTGCAGAAATAGGCTCCCGTCAATTCGGTCAATTTGTCTGCCGGAGTCTTGTTCATCTTTGATCACCTCGCGCAAGAAGCGTCATTACTGAGCAGTGCGCCATTGCTCTCTATCAGGTCGCGATACCAGTAGCCGGAATCTTTGATGACCCGCTTCTGAGTGTTGTAGTTCACATGTATGAGTCCAAAGCGCTGATAGAAGCCTTCCGCCCATTCGAAGTTGTCCATGATGGACCAGTGGAAGTAGCCACGGACATCGACGCCTTCGTCGATGCTCTCCTTCAGCCCGCGGAGATAGCGCGTTGTGAAGTCGATGCGTTTGGGATCATGCACCTTTCCGTCCACGCAGACCCAGTCATTCAGCGAGAGCCCGTTCTCGGTGATAATGATCGGTTTATGGTATTCGTCGTAAAGGAACTTCGTAGCCCATCGCAGCGACTGCTCGGTAATCGGCCAGTTGAACTGGGTATGCGGATGGTGATTAGGATAGGGCACGACTTCGGGTTTTCCGTCTTCACCGGCTTTGACGGTGCCCGAGGCATAGATGTTCAGCCCCAGGAAATCCAGTTCCTGTCCGATCAACTCCATGTCGCCGTCCCTGATGGGCGGTCCATCGTCACCCCATGCCGCAAGGCCGTCTTGGGGATAACCGCCGCGGAAGCAGGGATGGAGGTTCCAGGTCGTGCAGAACACGTCACGTTTCTTGATGTCGAAAAACATGTGACGGGCGGCTTCAATATCCTCGGACGAAGTATTGGCCGGTATATATGTGTGAAAGCACGGGGCGAAGCCGACCTGCGGGTCCGGCAGCCTGGAATGCGCCCGGATGACTCGAACCGCGCGGCCGTGCGCGAGCATGGTGTTGTGCCAGACTCTTGTAAGTTCAATGTCGTTCAGTTTGAGGCCGGGGGCATGATGTCCATGCTGATGACCGTTGCCGATGAAGCATGCCGGTTCGTTGAGTGTGAACCAGTGGCTGACACGGTCGGAGAGCCGGTCGACAATGAGACGGGTGTATTCTTCGAACCAGAGCGGCGAATCATCGTGCAGCCATCCACCCTTTTCAAACAGCGCAACGGGGTAGTCCCAATGGAAAAGAGTGACCCATGGCGTGACGCCTGCGCCGAGCAGTTCGTCCACGAGTTGATCGTAGAAGGCGACGCCTGTCTCATTTACTTTGCCCGTGCCTTCGGGAAGAACGCGCGGCCACATGATCGAGAGGCGGTAGGCCTGCAGACCTATCTCTTTCATGAGGGCCACGTCTTCCCTGTAGCGGTTGTAATGATCGCAGGCGACAAAGCCGGTATCGCCCCCGCGGACGAATCCCTCCTTCTTGCAGCACATGTCCCAGACGGACTCGCCGCAACCATCAACGCCCTGTGTCGAGCCCTCTATCTGGTAGCTGGCGGCGGCGGCACCCCAGACGAAATCTTTTGGAAAACACATATTCTCTTCCTCGCCTCGCTACCGGTCGAAACGCCGGCGTTCTCCCGATCAGACATGTTGCAGGATGACATATTAACTTGCTGACGGATCGTCGAGAGCTGCGGGTTATATTTACGTAAAGTCTAGGCCCGTTTGTTGCTTTGCAGGCCTTCTGCTTGAATCAAGCCCATGGAATTCACGGAAAGAGAGACTCTACACCATGACATGCACACCTCGTTACATATCCGCCGGTGTCCTTGGCCTGCTGGCGGGCCTCATGATTCCCGCCATTTCGGAATCCATCATGACTGACGTGCAGAGCTACAGGAAGGTTGAGAACATCGCGTACCGCGAGGGACCGGAGCTGGAGGACTATGCGCGGGAACGGTGTCGTCTGGACATCTACTTCCCCGAAGGCGCCGCAGACTTTGCCACCGTCGTGTGGTTCCACGGGGGCGGTATGACGGCAGGAGAGAAGTATGTGCCGGGTGAGCTAATGAACCAGGGAATCGCGGTCGTCGCGGCTGAATACCGATTAAGTCCGCATGTGAACGCGCCTGCGTACATCGAGGATGCTGCGGCCGCTGTCGCCTGGGTCTTCAAGAACATCGAGCAGTATGGCGGTTCAACTCAACGGGTATTTGTCGCCGGCGCTTCTGCAGGGGGTTACCTCGCGACCATGGTCGGCCTCGACAACCAATATCTCGCGGCCCACGGCATGGACGCGAACCGGATCGCCGGACTGATTTCGCTGAGCGGCCAGGCCATCACACATTTCACGGTTCGCGCAGAGCGCGGCATCAGCGGCACACAACCGATGGTCGACGAACTGGCTCCGCTGTTTCACGTCCGTGGTGACGCGCCTCCTTTGCTGCTGGTCACCGGCGACCGCGATCTCGAACTCTTCGGCCGCTACGAAGAGAACGCGTATTTCCAGCGCATGATGAAAGTAGTTGGCCATGCGGATAACGAACTGCACGAGCTTAAAGGCAGGGACCACGGCGGTGTGGAGGCGCCCGCGCACAGCCTTCTTCTCGAGTTTCTGAAAAGGATCAACAAAACCATATCAACTGCCGGAGAAACGAAATGACTTCCAATAACCCGTGGTATGCAGAAGGTGATCCGTGGGTGCTGACCCAGACTGAGTGGACCCCGGACAAGAACATTTACTTTGAAACTGTTTTTACGCAATCCAATGGCTACATGGGCATTCGGGGCTACACGGAGGAAGTGAACGAGGGGCCGGACTCCTACCGCGAGGGATATCTCGCGGGTGTTTTCGGGCACACAGACGAAGCGGCGCTGGAGCAGACCCGGGTTACGTATGACTGGCCTATGCTGGCCATGATTACACTGCCCGAGCTTTTCGCCTGTGAAATCGAATTGGACGGGGAGGCCTTCAAGCTTTCTGAAGGAACCGTTTCCTCATTCACCCGCTCTCTCAACATGCGCAACGGCGTTCTCAGCCGGCACGTCGCGTGGGTCAGCCCAAAAGGCCACTGGACACACCTCGTCTTCGAGCGGTTCCTCTCGTCTGCCGTCCCGCATCTCGGCATGCAGCAGATTACCGTGACTCCCGAAAACTGGTCCGGTCCGGTCACTCTGACTTTTGGACTTGATGGCGCCATTCCGACCTACTTCCGTTGCGGCGACCGCGCGATGGCTCACGTGCCTCAGGATCTTCTACAGGATCCGCGAATCGCCGTGAGCGATGAAGGTTCAGCGACATTGACATTCAAGACAAGGGGAACCGAACACACCGTCAGCATAGCGTCCAGTGTTGCGGGCGGACCGTGCAAAACGGTCGAGTCGAGCCCGGCCGTCCTGCAGCAGAAAGCCCGCCTTTCTATCAAGGAGGGCGAATCAGCAACAGTGCTCCATTCAGTGGCCGTCGTCAGTTCGAGGGATGATGTGGATCCGTCGGATGTCCCGGAACTGGCCGCGGACATAGCCGGTGATGCGGCGAAAGCGGGGTATGGAGAATCGTTGGCCGAGTCGGAAGCCGTCTGGGAACATCGCTGGGCGATGTCTGATGTCGTGGTCGACGGTCCGGCAAAAGACCAGGCCTATGCCCGGTTCAGCTCTTTCAGCATGCTGCAAATGGCTCCGTTCCATACGGACAACATGAGCGTGCCTGCGCGCGCCTACGCTTTCAACCGGTATCACGGCCTCTATTACTGGGACAGCGAAACGTTCCTGATGCCTCTGTATCTCCATACGCATCCCGAGGTGGCGGAGAATCTGCTGAGCTTCCGCTACCGCACGCTCGAGGGAGCGCGGAAAACCGCGCGCCAGTTGAAAGCCCCGGGTATCTGCTTTCCGTGGATGACCGATTCTGAAGACGGCACTGAACAGGGTCCATGGAATATCGGCGACTACCTCTGGCATCAGAACGCGGACATCGCTTACGCCATCGATCAGTACGTGAAGGCCACGGGAAACACGGTGTTCATGCGCGACAAAGGCCTGGAGATGATCGTCGAGAGTGCGCGCTTCTGGATGTCCCGGCTTGAGAAAGACGAAGATGGCGTTATGCACCTGCACGACACCGTAGGACCGGACGAACTGGACAACCACGGCAAAGACAATGGCTTCACCAGTCTGATGGCCCGCCGACATCTTCGCCTTGCCGCGCACTGGGCAAGTGAAATCCGCTCCTCCTACCCCGCCGAGGCGCAGAGACTGAGCGAAAGACTGGAGATCAGCGCGGCAGAAATCACGGGTTGGAGCCATGCCGCGGACGCGATAGCCGCGCCCATGATTCCGGATCTGAACATCCCGCTGCAGGACGAGTTTCTGTTGGCGAAGAAGCCGCTCAGTTTCGAGGGTTTGACCGCGGACGAGGCTTTCGCGATGAGGCACACACACCGCGTCGTCAAGCAGTCAGACATCGTACTCGTCATGTACCTCCTGCAGGATGAGTTCACGGTGGAGCAGATGAGAACTGCTTACGACTTTTACGAGCCGATGACACTTCACTACTCCTCGCTTAGCTACAACACTCATTCCATACTGGCGACCAAGATCGGCCGGGATCAACAGGCTTATGACTACTTCCTGAAGGCGGCCGGCCTGGACCTGGACAACCTGCGCGACGCAACGAGCGACGGCCTTCATGCGGCCGCTCTGGGAGGAACCTGGCAGACGATCATGTACGGCTTTCTCGGCATGCGCTACGGGAAGGATGCCATCGTGTTTGAGCCGCGTCTTCCTGAAACCTGGAAATCCGTGTCTCTGCGGATCGTATTCCGCGGATACGTATTGAGCCTGAACCTGACGCACGACGTTCAGCGAATTGATGTGGAGGGCTCCGAAGGACGGGGCCGACCGCGAGTGATCCTTAACGGCGAACCCCATGTTCTAAGCGATGGTCTGAGCATCACTTCGTCAGCGAAAGTGTTGAGTTGATTTGAGTCAGTACCGGTCGATTTGGATCTGATCAGTTCTGACGGCGACGTCACGGTGTGGACGGAAAGCAAAAAACAAAAGGCAGACCATGAAAGAAACCAAAACGCACGCACTTCTGCACCTCTTCTTTGTGGCCGTATTTTCTCTCACGGCTGTTTCGCACGCGGCCCCCACCAATCTCATGGTCTATGGCTCGTCGGTGGCCCGGGGCTACTCGGCCAGGGATGACTTCGGGGCATATACCACCAACAACGGCTCCCTCGGGCTGGCTTATGCCGGCCGGCTGACCACATTGCTGGGCCGGGACGGGTGGTACGTTACCAATTCTTCTACACCGGGCGACAACACGGCCCTGGCTATCGCCGACTTCAACAGCAAAGTGGTTTCGCAGTCGCCGGATTTCGTGCTGATCGGGTTGTCTTTGGGCAATGAAGGCCTGCACTCCACGCCAAGACCGGATTCGGCCGTCAACATCTTCAGCAACGGCATGCAGGAGCTGATCGGGTTATGCAGGACGAATGATTTCTATCCAATCGTCACGCTCGTATATCCCAACAACAACTTCTACGAGCGGCACTACGACCGGGTCAAGGCGATGAATCTTGTGATGAATACGTGGGACGTCCCCAGTTTCAATTTACTGGGCGCTCTTGATGACGGCACGGGAAAGTGGGTCGACGGATACTGGAAAGATCCATTACATCCCAATGCTGACGGACACCTTGAGTTCTTCTGCACGTTTGTTCCCAGCCTCTTCGACGCAATCAATGCAGGAAAGACCAACAGCCCCGACATCAGCAGCGCGGTCAACTTCGCGCGCGCAACGCGGGATTTGACCGAACCCGCTCAGATCGAGTTCGTTCCCTCCAACACCATGCACTCCTTCACGACCCGGTTCCGAGTTCGTACGACGGATACGGGCAGCGTCGCTGCCGTGCGGCTCGCACCTCCAAAGATACTTGTCGATTTCGGGCCGAACAACGATGACGACGGGCGGCGTGCTTCGGATCCTGATGAAAACGGAAACTACTGGAACAGTTGGCGGCCGATCGACGGCTATACCAATCTGAATTACATCGTCTCGGGAACCTCAACATCCGGATTGATAACTTCGGACAATCAGTCCACAGAAGTCGGCCTCGAGATCACGGAGAACTTCACGGGCGCCAACGGAATCCAGAATGGCGGGCTTGATGACCCGGATGGTCCTCAGTTCTCTCTCCTCGGCGACTTCGCCGTGGAGACAGCCACGGAAGACTATTTCTACGACGGCAATACCGCAGCCTTCAAGATCACGGGCCTCAATACCGGCAGCCTCTACACGCTGCGGTTCTTCGGGACGCGAGCCTGGTCGTCGGAGACGCGTGAGACCCGCTATGTTGCCGCGGGCGGCAATGGGCCTTTGACCAATGATCTCGTTACGTCCGGCAACAACGTCGGCAGCGACGGCGTATATGATGGCAACGATGACACGATCGTGAGCATCACGGGACTGGCCGCGACCGCGAGCGGTGTAATCACGGTCAGACTGTCCACGGTGCAGGGATCGTACAGCTACCTCGGCATTATGGAAATCGCACAGGAAACACCCGTTGTCACCAACGGTTACGGGACCATTGAAGTCCGAGACACGGAGATCGCGTACGCATCTCCGAGCGGGTCGGAGATTACTGCTTCGGTCGATGCGAACGACGGAAGTTGGTACGACATCGCCCTTTCCCACCGATACGCGAAGCAGGAGACGCTCCTGTATGTGGACGGAGCAGAAGCCGGAACACTCTCCGAAAGCATCGTCCCTCAAGCTTTCGTGCTGGGCGGACCGGATGCGGCGGACGGCGCACCGCCATCACCTTCGACCGCCGATTACCAGGACTGGTGCGTCTACCGCGCGGCCTGGACAGAGGCAGAAGCATTGGCCCAGCATGAGGGTCATCTGCAGCAGGCCAGCCTCGAAATCTGCGCGCCGCTGAGCGACAGCACTTTTCCGCAAGGAGGCAGGGCAACGAACGAAGCACAGAGCCTCTCCGTCGTGACCATCAACATCGACGACCTCAGCGCGACGGCTGCCGTCACGGCGCCAGGCAATCTCCAGGCCGCGTCCTACGCCCTGGACGAAGTGGAGTTGTCGTGGACGGACAACAGCACCACCGAAAGCGGCTACGTCGTCGAACGCAGAATCAGTGAGTCAGGCGCAATGTGGACCAACATCGCAGCACTCTCTGCCGGCTCGACCTCCTACAAGGACAGCGATGTGTCCGCAGGCATCACTTATGATTACCGGGTGTCGACCGACGAGGGAACCGTGCAAAGTGAATACTCGAATGTGGTCACCATCGAACCGGGTGAAGACGGACAAACCTACCAGACCTGGCGCAACCGGTTCTTTCTGGCGAATGCCGGCCGCTACCTTGTAGATTTCAACACGCTCGCAAGCCCCGACTACGGCGGCGTAATCTGGAACACTGCGACCAGCCTCACCGCAATGATCTCCTACGACCTGACGGCGACCAATGGCGATGCTTCGGCCGGGTACGTACTGACGATTACGGATGCTTTCGACCAGTTCAGGTCCGGCAACGGAAGCCCTCTGAGCGGGTTCGACAATGACGCTCAGAGCACGATCTTCGTCACAACCAATGACACGCCGAAGATGGGTCAGGTCACGCTTTCAGGTTTGAACGACCGCTTTATCTATGACGTCACGGTTTTCGGCAGGCGCGGCTCACTCTTCGCCGGATACGACTACCGCGCCCGGTACAACGTCAGCGGAAGAGACGGGGACATCAGTTTTGAAGTGAATACAGCCACGAACGAAATCGCCTCCCATGTATTCGGTTTGAGGCCACGGGACGGACGCATCGCCATAGACGTGGCAGCACCGGACGCGCCGACAGGCAAAGTCTTTGCCGGCGTCAGCCTGCTGGCCTTCGAGGACATGAGTCCGGGCAACACCTTCCTTATTGATTTCAATGACCGTGCCGGCGTTACGTATCCGGACGGGCAGTCCTGGAACGTGGTCACGGGCCCTACCGCCGCCGCAACCTACAATCTGGTCGACGTATCCGGCAGCGCCGCAGAAGGCTTCTCGTTGACGATGAATGATGCGTTCAGTGACTCGCGTGACAAGAACGGCGGGGCAATTGGAGGATTCACGGAAGAGGCGGAGAGCGTCCTGTTCAACCTGAACGGCTTCGGAGATACCGCTCAAATGACGTTCTCCGGACTTGACGTGAGCCTGACCTACGACTTCACGTTCCTCGCGAGCAGGAGAAATCCATTCGCGTCGTCGTATGATTACAATGCGAGGTTCGTGTTCACCGGCGGCGGAGACCCGGTCACCAGCGTCGTTGACTCCGCCGATAACGATTACTACACGCTTATCGAAGGTATTCAGCCGGACGGCGGAGGTGACATCGTTCTCACGGTCGATTCACCGCAGGATGTCGGCGGCAAAACGGAGTTCCCGGTCCTCAACCTGATTCGCATGACCGAGGAAAGCATGAGCAATACCGTGCAGTCGGCATCTTCCGATGATCCTGACGGCGACGGCATTGCCAACTTTGTTGAGTACGCACACAACTTCGACCCGACGAATACTGGTGTGAACACGTTCTCAGTGGATCAGGTCGGTGTGGAAGGCGGTGGAACAACCTTCGTCGGCTATTATGACAGGTACAAGCCGGCCCGGGAAATCACCTACGGCGTCGAAAGCACCACCAACCTTCTCGCGCCCGACTGGCAGCCCGATGCGGGTATCAGCTTGAGCGTGGTCAGCGATGCCGGCACAGCACAGACCATCAAACTGCAAAGGGCCGTGACGGAGACGACCCTCTTCATCCGGGTCGCTACTGAATACACGCCCTGATGCCGGCGGACTTGCCCAAAAACACTTTTTTCCGATCTTTTCCGGTGTATACTTCATTCTCTGAAGTATCGACCGGAGGCTTGCATGTCCAAAGAGCGTGTCCTGTATGGCAGGAAGATTGTTCCGCACCATATGATGAATTACGCGGAGCAGGTTTACGACATCCTGATTGGCGAAATCGAGGCTGGTCGCTGGAAGGTCGACGACCGCTTGCCCGGGGTCATCAACCTCGCGAAGGAACTCGGTTTCGGGACCAAGACAATCCAGACAGCCTATGACCGGCTTAAGGAGGATGGATATCTACGAACCCTCGGTTATCGAGGCACCTATCTACAGTCCCGACATCCACGCGCCGAAGCAGCAGCGGGCAAGATCGGGGTGTTGGTTTCGGAAGAGCAAACGGGACAGCCTCTCATTCTCTGGTATGAGCATGTTATCCTGCAGACGGCGCGCCGCAAGAACCTCGTCACCGAAGTGAAGGTCCTGCCGGATTTAATGGATTTCGGCAAAGCTAATCAGAAGGGCGCGTTGTTTGGAGAAGGCGTCGGCGGAATCATTTCTCTTGCGCCTTTCGGAATGCCCGTCCGCTTTGGCGACTTAGACGGAAGCTTGCCCGTGGTATTTCTCTGCCCTCCTTTTGAAACATGTGCGCCTAAAGTGTGTGCCGACGTTCGGGACGCCTACTACGAACTGACTTCAAGAGTGATTCGCCATGGTCACACTCAGGTGGTGTTCTCGGAAGACAGCTTCGAGCCTGATCCGCGGCAAACGGTGATGCATCGCGAGGGTTACCTGGAAGCTATGAAGGAATACGGGCTTTCGGTTGATCAGTTCGTCATGGATGCGTCCCGACGGGTAACAAACGCTGATTCATCAAGCGTGCTGGGTCATCTGACCGCCATGCTCGAAATGGATGCGGCAGAGCGGCCCACGGCCATTATAGCCGGTTCCCTGGGCCGGAGCATGGCATTGAGCCGTGTTGCCCCAATGCGCCAGATCGACATCCCGCAGGATGTCAGTGTGGTCTCGATCGGCTCCGACTACATTGATGGGGACAACGGACCTCAGATCACGGGAATGCTTCCTGACTTCGACCGGATGGTGGAAATGTGCCTGACCGCGCTCAAACAACAGAAAGAAACCGGCAGATCCGACTTCACTGAGATCCATGTCCGGATGCACTTCCTGCCGGGCCATACCCTGCGTTCGCTCGTTGAAACAGATGACACGATCTCGGATTCGACTCCCACCCCGGCAACTAACCACGACATTCAGGCCCTTTCAAAGACTGTTCAGTAGCAGGCCCCGACGAAGGTCTTTACGTAAAGCTTCCTTCGCATTTTCCTTCTGAAGCCGTATGTGGGTCAATCCCCCCGCACATCAGCGTGGGACAACAGACCATGAAGAGAGAATATCCGGCCGAAATGATTGCCTTGCACGCGCCCGAGGCCAACCCCCAGGGCCGAATCTGTGGATACCGGGTGCGCCGTCCACGGACGGGCGCGTGCGTTTCCTGTTTCACTGCGGTTCGCGCGACGAATCTGCGGTAATTGCGTGTAAATACTGCTTGAAAAGCATTTGAAAAGTGTTTAGCGTGTATAGTTGGGATAAGAATAATTTGCTTATAGCGCTCTGATAAAATACAGCGAATGGGGAGTGATGTCATGAAACGGTATGCTACATCGGCAAGGGGAATATGGCAAAGAGGCTTGAT
>JAHIZV010000219.1 GCA_018814445.1 Verrucomicrobiota bacterium
GCTGACTTAAGACCACGACATGCCTTACGGCATTGACTACAAACAATGCGAACTTCATCCATTGTTTGTAGTTAAGCCCGTCAGGGCTGTGCCTTTCTTTGCCTGGCGCATCCGAAAGTGGTCTTAAGTCAGCGGCATTCAGGCACGCCCCCTATTTTCCAAGCACCCTAATGCCGCGTACGAGTGGAAGTGGCAGTACGTGTTCCCGGCACCGAACTACTCGACCGATCCACGCTCAGGTTCCAGACGGAGACACCATTTCTCTTCCCAGCAGATCCAGCGGGCCTTTCGCAAAGGCGTCAAACAGCCGGGATTGTGGCCCGCGCGACTCCCCATGCAATGAGGCACAGCTTCGCGACACATCTGCTGGAGGCAGGTCAGGATATCCTCACTGTGCAGGAACTGCTGGGTCACTCCGACATGAAGGCGACCATGATCTATACGCATGTTCTGAATCGGGGTCCACATGGCGTGACGAGTCCCCTGGATACGCTTTGAGGGTGCAGGAATACGGGCGGCACTATTTGCATTTGGTTCAGGCCGCCCTATATTCATCCCATCTTATACTGCATGCGGGAGATACACACCATGATCGCCGAAGGTAGAACATACGTGGTAATGGGCCTGCTGGACGCGGAGTCGATCGCGTACGCCATTGGAAAGACGATCGTCCAGTTCGGCGGGAAAGTCATCTATACCGTTCAAAACGAGCGGATGAAGAAGATATTTTTCGATTCGAGCCGCAACACGAAGATGACGGACGAGGAGAAGGAGTCACTCGACATCCGTTTCTGCGACGTCACGGTGGCCGACGAGGTTCGCGATCTTTTCGCAAGTACCGGCCCCATCGCGGGTGTCGTCCATTCGATAGCGTTCGCGAATCCGAAGACGCTCCTCGCGGACGGATTCCATACGGACAGAATGGATGATGTGACGCTCTCTTATCACGTCAGTTGCGCGTCACTCGCGACTGTCGTCAAGTACGCGCAGCCAGTGATGCCGGATGGCGGCGGAGTTGTTGCCCTGAGTTTCGATACGAGGCATGTCTACCCCTACTACAACTGGATGGGCGTCCACAAATCCGCCATGGAAGCCCTCGTCCGCGCCCTCGCCCGTCGACACGGCCGTGACAATGTGCGCATCAACGCGGTCTCCGCAGGACCTCTTTTTACCATGGCGGCCAGTAAGATACCGGGCTTCGGCCAGCTGTCGGCTACATGGAGCTCCGTCAGCCCGCTTACATGGGATGCGACGGCCGACCGCCAGGCTGTCGCTGACGGAGTGGCGTTTCTTCTTGGACCCTATGCCCGCCGCATCACGGGTCATATACTGCCCGTCGATGGCGGTGCCGCCATCGTCGGAGGCGATCTGCTTGAGTCGGAGAAACCCCCCGCCCCTCCGCATGAACAACCGCATTTTGAGGCGAAACCCCGATGCACTCGTTCATGAAGCTGGCCGTTCTTGAATCAGAAGTGGAGGCACAGCTTCTGGAAGCTATTCTGCTTCAGAATGACATTCCGCATCGGATTCGAAGCTACCACGACTCCGCCTATGACGGCGTGTTCCAGAACATTCAGGGATGGGGACACGTCGAAGGACCGGAGGAGTCGAGAGAGTCCATCGAAACGGCCCTGGCGGACCTGAGATCATCGGCAGGCGGCATGCCCTGACTCTGTAGCCGGGCTCGATGAGCCCGGTCATCCGAGTCAGCCGCGAGTAGGCACGACCAGCACAGGACATTCAGCTTTTCTCATGACACCTTCCGTCACGCTCCCCACGAGCAGTTCAAACAATGTGCCGTGTCCATGAGAGCCCAGGATAATCAGATCAACACCGATGGACTCCGCCTCTTTCAGGATCTTGTCAACCGTCGTTCCCTGGACGAGAAGTCCTGAAGCAGACACCCCCCTCGACCGAAGATGTTCCTCCCAGTCCTGAATCTGCCGGTGTTCTTCGCGTATCTGCCCCGCAACGGAGTCACGCACAGTCTGAGGACCGGGTTCGTAGCCAACGAAGGCCGGATCCGGCGCGGCCACATGGAGCAGTGTTATGGACGCCCCGAAGGCCTTTGCGTATCCCTCGGCGCATTCAACGACTTTCGGCGTCGCTTCGGAAAAATCGATAGGAACCAGGATATTCTTCATGTGAACTCTCCTCTCTGACAGGAAGTATACACGGAAACCACGCGGATGGGGAGAGATTAGGACTTCGATCAGGGGAGATAGACCCGAACCCGGAAAGTCCCGACCTTTCCCCCGCCCGGATCGTTGAGAAGAAGCACGGTGCCACTGCCCTGATGCGGGACCCCGCTGGTCCATGACGCAGGAGCCTCCAGCCCAGAGGCTCGATCCAGGCAGTACATCCTTCCTGTCGAACTCAGGACGCCGACCGCACGGGAGGGGGAATTCGTAATCGTCTCTATGCGAAAAAATGAATTGGCGTTTGTCGGCTGGGTCTCTGCCACATACTCCTGCCAGTTGTTGTACGTGTCGACATCAGGATCCTGCAGGGGATTTGCACCAGTCGTCGTGAAGAAGTGCTTGTTCTCCCACTGGTCGGGCAATCCATCATTGTCATCATCCGGATCGCAAACATCCCCCAGCCCATCGTGTTCGTTGTCTTCCTGACCGGGATTGCTGGTGGCCGGACAATTATCACAGACATCTCCGTGTCCGTCGCCGTCCCCATCCGCCTGACCGGCATTCGAATTCGTCGGGCAGTTGTCGCATACGTCTCCCCGCCCGTCCATATCAGCGTCCGCCTGCCCCGGATTGGCGTTCGTCAGACAGTTGTCACAGGAGTCGCCCACCCCGTCGCCATCACCGTCGTTCTGTGTCGGATTCCACACGAACGCGCAGTTATCGCAGACGTTACCGAGGTCGTCCAAATCCGAATCAAGTTGATCGGCGTTGGGAGAAAAAGGGCAGTTGTCATCCAAATCCGGAACGCCATCGCCATCGTTGTCGACCTCGGACATGAAAGCCGCGTAGTTGTCGGAAGGATCAGGATCGGCGATTCCGCTGAACACGGTGGCGTTGTTCGTGACTTTGCCGAAGGCTCCCGCCGTCATCTGCGCAGTGATACTCACAGTAGCCGAATGGCCTGCATTTACATTCCCGAGATCACAGGTCACAACGAGGTTGCTTTCGGACCAACTGCCCTGCGAGACGGCGGCTGAGACAAAACTCACGCCCGTCGGGAGACGATCGGTGAGAACCGTCGAAAGTGCGTTCGTCGGCCCGTCGTTCGTGACTGTCATCGTATAGACGATATTGCTTCCCACGGCGGTTGGGCTCGGGGCGCCGGTCTTGCTGACAGCAATGTCGGCATAGATCACCTCGTAGAGTCGGAGCATGTCGCTCCCGTCACCGGTGGCGATGTACTTCCCGTCAGGCGACCAGCGCACCGCATTCACGTCCGCTCCGATTTCGACTCCTTTGAGTTCTTTTAACGTCCGCCGCACTTGGTCGAACCAATACAGACGAAATTCCGTCCCAACACCGGATTCCATGCCAACGGCCAGCATGTTTCCGGCCGGCGACCAGTCGACTGCGAATGCTTCCTTCGAATCGGTCACGGAATCTCTCAGCAGGAGTTCTTCCGCGACATGGTCGTAGACGATGATTCGCGCCGCTGTTCCCACATCACTGAGACCAACAGCGAGTGTATCCTCCACGGGACTCCAGTCGACTGCGGCACAGTCTGCCGAGAAGTTCTCTTCGTCCCTCAATGTCGCAGTGGATCCATCGAATTCCAGCACCATCAATTCGTGGGTCGTCGCCTCCTCGATGCCGATCGCCAGCAGGTTGCTGCTCGCGTGCCAATCCAGAGCACCTCTCTGCACGTCATGATTCATCGACATATCATACGTTGCGAGTGGTACAAGCGTTTCTCCCGCATAGCTGTAAATCTCGATCTCATCATCTGCCGTAACGCCGTGTCCTACGGCCAGATGGGAGCCGGCAAAAGACCATGCCGCTGCTGAAATCTGTTCGCTGTGCCAGATGCTGGTGATGACCGACAGCGAACCTGGAGGAAGGAACTTGTAGATATTCAGCATGCCGCTTCCAATCTGCTGTCCCGCCGCGGCGATATACGTTCCATCCGGATGCCAGCGCACGTCCCAGCATTCGTTGCTCATGCGCATGCTGCCCGCTGAGTTCAGAGTCCCTGCTCCGACACCGAAAACATGAAACTGTTCCGCCGAATTATTCGCATCCTCCAAACCTGCGGCGATGTAGTTGCCGTCGGGAGCCCAGTCGAGCGAGATGACCGGATCATGGAGGTCCTCGGAATCGACCAGGGTGACGGTGGAGGACGCATTGTCGGAACCAAGAAACACGCCTATCAAGACTGCCAGAAACAAGTCTATCGTTTGACTTCTATGACTTCGTGGTCTTCCCTGTGACATGGCTTTCGTCCCCCTGCAAGACTCTGATGATGTCGCCCCGTGACCACCTTGTCAGTCAAAAAGGTGTTTCCGTTGCAGGCACTTGCGTTTCCGCTTGTATTGGGTAATATTCTCTGTGTGTGGGGGTATGTGCGAGTATGGTACGTTCGCGGCTCAGACGATATATACTGAAGGGGAACCCGAAAATAGCGGGCATGAAAGAGCGACGTAGACATCCCAGATTCAATTACGATCAGGAAGTAGATGTTACCTTCTACAGCGTTTCCGGACACAGCGATCTAGCCGGCACGCGCTTCCATTGCCACACGGCCGACATTTCCAAGGATGGAGTGCGTCTATCGAGCAGTCGGGAGATCGCGCCCGGCACCATGCTTGAACTGAGCGTTGCGATCAACGATCCCCCCGCGTGCTTTACACATGTCGCCCAGGTCCGCTGGGTCAACAGGGATGAGGTCCAAGGCGACTTTTCACTGGGACTTCAATTCGTCAGTTCTGACCGGCATATGGACGAGTGGAGGAACATGGTTCGTCAGCTCCGAAACGAGTTCGGGAGTGATGTCGAACCTGACGACCGCATCGACGAGTAAGCTACCCCCCGATACCGGGCTTCAGATCGCGGATGGACGAGGCTCTTCTTACTCGCTATTTCCGCTCTTGGGCAGAAACCCGATGTCGACCATGTAGGTCTTAGGATTATTCGGGTCGATTCTCACCGCAATGTCTTTTCCCTGGATATACGATTCAGGATTGAACCAGATGTTCCTGCTCTGGAACACGTACACCTTCCCGCTTCCCGGATCCTGCCACTGCGTGATGATCCGATAAGGTGACTTCCCGTTCATCTTAATCGATGTGTTCAACTCGACCCGCTGGAATTCCGACATAATGACCCGTCCGAAATTCATCAGCCATTGCCCCTCCGCCGCCTTCTTCCCGGCTGAGGCCAGCAGGAGCACCGCGAGCACCGTGAATATAGAACCCATCGTTCCGAAGATAATCACGAGGAGCCAGTTTGAGACGAAGGAATCTATCCTGGCCTTGTAGGGATTCTCGACGTCATACCTCACCCCCACTTCTTCGCCTTTGCGATACGACGGAGGTTGACTGCCGACGCTGTTCACGAACTCAACCGTTTCTCCGTTCGGCGTTGTGAACTCGACGACGGGATAGTAGGTCCCGGACGAAGTACCTGACGATCTCCTGAGCACGAGATCTCTGACGACTCCGTCGGCTTGCGCCGAATCTCTCAGGAATTCATCAGTGCGGACGTACAGCACACAGCCGACCACCAGGAAAAGGAGTCCCACTAACAAGAACACTCGGCCCACTATTCTGAAGACATCCATATCGGCACGACCACAACTCTCCGCCTATTTCTGACCCAAATGCCGCTGACTTAAGGCCACGACATGCCTTACGGCATTGACTACA
>JAHIZV010000220.1 GCA_018814445.1 Verrucomicrobiota bacterium
GAGGGCGGCAAATTCGTCGACGGAGTCCTGGAAAAGGCGGCTTAAGAATGGTTCAGATGGATACGCTCAACAGCTCCCCATCCACAACATTTGACAATACCTCCGAGCATTTCGTGCCTTGTTCTTCTATATGCATACCCCAGATGTTTTTTTTCTTCAAGTCCGAAGTCCACTGAACGGCAACCTTTTGCATTGAGGAAACTCATCAAGCCCTGATCCTTAGCGACAGCGGGAATGGATCAGGGTGTATTGAAGCGCTTTTTCACCTTCACTTGACATTCGGGTATTCTTTTCGCTAGAAAGGATCGTTAACGCAGGCTTTAAGGGAGCTCTTCTATGGCTAAGGCTTTTAAGGTATTTGTAATTCTTCTGCTGCTTCTCAGCATCGCTTCACTCGTTCTAGGCATTATGCTTTTCAACCAGCGCGAGGTGCTGAAGGGACGCCTTCTGGAACACGAGAAAGCAGTCGTTCAATTCGCCAAGGGCATCCGCTTCAAAGAAATGAACGACGCCCAGCTTCAGAACATGGTCGAAACAAAGGTCCGCGTGTACGAAGGCATGGACTCTCAGCTTCGCGAGATAGCCGTGGCCGCCGACAACCAGTGGGTGGAACTGCAGGATACGAAAGCAGATCTTGAGCGCACCCGCCAGGAACTCGCCGACACGAAGGAAGAACTGCGCATTACGAAGAACGAACTGGAAGCGGCACGCAACGAGATCGCCCGCCTCGAAGGTGAATTGGCTCAGTGCCGGGCGGACCTGGCCGCGGCCCGCGACCAGATAGATCAGCTCGAACAGGAGAAACTCGCGCTGGAAGGCGAAATCGAATCCCTCAATACACAGATCGTCGAAGCGGAAGAACTCATCCGCGATCTCGAGGACGAAGTGGCCTCGCTGAAGCTGGCGCTCAAGGAATATGAGGGTGATTCACCCGAAAGTATTATCGAGCCCGGCACGTCAGGCAGCATCGTTGACGTGAACGAGAGCTGGAATTTTGTCGTGCTCGACATCGGCAGTCAGGAAGGCCTTGTGCCGAATGCCGTGATGATGGTCCACCGGGCGGATCACCTGGTCGGAAAGGTAAAGATTACCGCCGTCCAGGAGAAACTCGCCGTAGCCGATATCATGCGCGACTGGCAGATGGAACCGATTAAAGAGGGTGACAATGTTCTCTTCTAAGTTGTGGTTCACATTAGTAGTGATCACGTTCGTGTGCTTCGTGGCACTCGTGACTTTGCAGGTTGTGGAATTCATGCACTACAGTGCGGATCCGACGATCTGGCCCCCGCAATTGTAAAGCGGGAAACGGGGAACGTTATGAAATCGCGGTGGCAAGTTTATCTGTTTGTGTTGACCGTCCTCGGCATGGCCCTGTTCAGCTCTTCATGCGCGACAACAGGTGAAGACGACGAGGAATCGGACCTCCCCTGGAACTCGCAGCAGCCCTGGGAGCGAACGCTGAATATTCCGGGAATGTCGGACTACTAGGCCGCCCGTAGACCTCCCGTGGTTAGAGCCCTTTTCACCCCCCAAGGTTCATGGTTTATGGTTCAGTCTAACCATCAGCCATCCGACCATTAACCATCCGCGCGCAGCGCTCTACGCCAGCCCCATCTCAATCATCTTCTCGGCTATCTGGATAGCAAGGAATCCTCCTCTCCACCTCAAGGGGGAGAGGATTGAGGTGAGGGGGTGAAGTCGCGAGGCCTGACGGGAACCCCTCACCCCGACCCTCTCCCTTAGGGAGAGGGAGTGGGATGGTCGTCGGATTATTGATGCCCGATATCGGAATCCGGCATCAGCGCAGCGTTCCCTACGCCAGCCCCATCTCAATCATCTTTTCGGCTATCTGGATAGCGTTGAGAGCGGCGCCCTTCCACAGGTTGTCCCCGGCCACAAACAGGGCGAGACCGTTGTCGAAGACCTCATCCTTGCGGATGCGACCCACGATAACATCCTCCTTGCCGGAGCAGTCGATCGGCATCGGATAGCCCGCGTGGTCGAGATCGTCATTGAGAACAACACCTTCAGCCTTCTCGAATAAATCCCGGGCTTCGCTCACCGAAAGCGGCTTTCTCAATTCGACATGCAGAGCTTCGCTATGTCCGTTAAGAACAGGCACCCGGACGCAGGTGGTCGAAATCCGGATGGAGTCGTCGCCGAGGATTTTGTGGGTCTCCCGCTTCATTTTCAGTTCTTCACTGGGCACGCCGGGGACATCCTTAGCGCCGCCGATTTGGGGAATTACGTTAAAAGCGATTCTGTGGGGATATGCGGACACCTCCATCGCGCGCCCCTCGGCCCAGGCGTGCGCCTGCTGCTCCAGTTCGGCGATAGCTGCACTGCCGCTTCCCGAGACAGCCTGGTAGGTGCAGGCAACAAAACGCGAAATACCTGCGGCCCTGTGAAGGGGCGCAAGCGCCATCAACGCGATGATCGTACTGCAGTTCGGATTTGCGATGAAGCCTTGATGGTCTTTGAGCGCTTCTGCGTTGACCTCCGGGATCACAAGCGGAACACGCGGATCCATACGGAAGTCATCGCCGTTATCTACAACGATACAGCCGCGGGCCACCGCTTCCCAGCCCAGCACCTGCGAAGCTCCCTTGGAACCTTCGGTCCCCGCGAAGAAGGCGAAGTCCATCCCCTCAAAAGCCTCAGGCGTCCCCTCCTTGACCTGATACGTCTCGCCGTCGATCACCTCATCGCGCTCACTGCGCGCGAGAATAACCAGCGATTTCATCGGAAAATTATGTTTCTTGAGAAGTCGGACCATCTCAGAACCGACCGCACCGGCCCCGACAACACACACGTTATATGCTTCTTTACTCATGATTCCACCACCCGCTTCGCTGTGAATTACTGGCCGTGCCAGGCGTAGTTCGGTGCGGTTCAACAAGTCCGTCTTCGCTTCACCACCCGAACACCACCCAGCTTCGCCGGACAGTCTTCGTTCGGTACTTCGCACCGAACGAAGACTGGCGACCCCAACGGGATTCGAACCCGTGTTGCCAGGATGAAAACCTGGAGTCCTAGACCTGGCTAGACGATGGGGTCGTCCGCAAACAGAACCGCAGAACCTAGCCTAATGATTCCTGTCCCGCAATAGAAAACCAAGGCTTTCGACGAAGAAAACTGCAGATATAGCAGCCGCGCGGCCCGGCAAGCCTCACCCTCCATAATGCATGTTGGACCGCATCCTGGAGGGCGAACTTCATGTGAGCCGCGTCATGCAGCAGGGCCCGGCGCGGGAAGCCTCGCTCGCCTCTGATGCCCCTTTGTTTAATCGCTTGACTTGCAATGCCTCGCATAGAATTATTATCGCTTCCTGAAGGAGTCGAACGCTATGGCGAAACCGACAATCAAAGACATCGCGAAAGAGTGCAACGTTTCACTGAGCACTGTCTCTCTCGTTCTGAACAACAATCCGCGGATCAGCGAAAAGACCAGGACAAAGGTTCTGGAAGCCGTCGCCAGACATGGCTACCAGCCTAATGTCCATGCGCGCGGGCTGGCCTCACGGTCGAGCCAGGCGATCAGCGTTGTGGTTCCGAACGTAAATCACATCTTCGCAGATATCTACTTCGGCGAAATCGTCAGCGGCATATACGAGCGCGCTTCGGACCAGGGATACAAAGTCCTTCTGGATATCGCTAATAAGCAGTTTATCCAGACGAAAGAGTATTTGAGCCTTCTGAAGTCAAAAAGAGTCGATGGACTCCTTTTCATTGCCGCCTCGCTGAAGGACGACTATCTGAAGGACTTTGTCGGCGAGCCCTGCTTCATTTCCGTTAATCACTACTTCCCTGACACCGAGCTGAACTACATTGCGGTGGACTACGAGGACTCGGCGCGGCAGGCGGCGAATCACCTTATGGAACTCGGTCACAAGAAGATAGGCTTGATAGCCGGGACCAATACATACACAGGTCTGGCCCTGAGAGATGCATTCATCAAGGAATGCGTCAGCCACGGCCTTTCTGAATCTGACGTTCCCTGGGTTGAGGGGGGAGACCGCTGGAGCCAGGAAGAGGGCTACGAAGCGGCAGGGAAACTTCTTAAGGATCATCCCGATATCACGGCTGTCATGGGCGGCAACGACCGCCTTGCTATCGGGGCCATGGCTTACGCGGCCTCTCAGGATATCGACGTGCCGGGGCAGCTCTCCGTCATGGGTGTTGATGACATCCCGGCCGCCCGCTTCTCGAATCCATCGCTCACGACGGTACAGCACCGGCTCTATGATCTCGGTGTACTGGCCTGTGAACGCCTGATCAACATTTTCAAAGGCGAAATCGGACAGTGTCACGAGGTGCTGCCGGTTGATCTCGTCGTTCGTGAGTCAACTGGTCCCGCCAAAACCGCGTAATGGTTATTATGGCAGGGCGCTGGCTGATCATTGACGGATACAGCCTCCTTCACCGTCATCCCCAACTTGCTCATCTGCTGGGTTCCAACCTCTCCCTGGCCAGGCAAAGACTCCTTCGCGAGATGGAGGAGCTTGCAGGCACGATAGCCGAACGCTTAACGCTGGTTTTTGACGGACGCCAGGCGGGTGGTCCGGACAACGAATTCGGCAGTCAACTGGTCGAGGTCCACTTCTCCCCGTCCAACATGACTGCGGATACGGTCATAGAGCGCTTTGTCACCGAGTCCGACAATCCGGACGCCATAACGGTCATCACTTCGGACAGGGACGAAAGAGTCACCGTCAGCGCGGCCGGCGCCCATACCATGTCCTGCACGGATTTTCTGGAAGACTGCGCAGCAAGACGGAAATCGTCCGCCAAAAGGAGAATCAGGCAGAAACCGCCAGAAGGCCCGACTCTGGCAGACTTCTTTCCGGAAGATTAGCTGGATCGCCCCGCGAAGCTAGCAGAGCGAGTTCGATGTTCGATGTTCGAGTATAGCGTATCCGGCCCAGGCGTGACCGCCATTGGACGTTGAGCGTTGTTTGTTGAATGTTGAGAGTTCTCTCCGAACTCCCCCACACCTCTTCTTCAGCCCGTCAGCAGATCCGCTTCTTCCCGCTCAACATCGATCACGCGGTCTTCTTCTTCCTTATTCCTCGAAAGGAAGCGATGAAGGAGTCCGAAAGCGCCCATCGGTATAACGGTTCCGTACAGGATGAGCTGCAGGAAATTGAAGTGATAGACGGGAGCCGGCTGGAATCGATACAGATTCCAGAAGATGAGCATGATGCATGTCCACACTGCTATGAAGTTTGGCAGCGTATCCGTCGCATGCATTCTCTTAAGGCCCTGAAACCGTCCCTTTGTTATCGGCCAGAACAGGTTGGAGCCCATGTAGCCCAGTTGATCCTCCAGAACATGGACGCTGAATCCTGCAGGCACCACTAATGCCGCCTTCCATCCCCAGATAGGCCAACAGAGCAGGCCGAAGAATGCTCCGGTCAGCAGGCTGTGACTCCACGTCCGATGCCACGGGAGGAAATGAAGAATAGACCTGCCCTCCCCGTCTCGTTTGAAAGCGAAGGTTGGTCCATCGAATATATCAACCGTCGTAACCGATTCATACGTCTGAACCAGGTTACACGGGAACTTAGCGACGCCCACCGGCGCATTGTCCGGTTCGCTGTTGGGAACAGGCACCTGCCCGGTATTCACAACCGGTCCGAATCTCACGCTGACTTCCTGTCGTTCGGCATCAAACTTCACAATGTACTGTTGCCAGTAGTCCGCGCCCATGCGGATTGTATTCAGTTTGACCCTGACCTCTTTGTCTCTCTCCTGCGCCATGCCGACCGCTCGCGCCAGTTCTTCAGCGATAGCCTGCGGATCCGGTTTATGGGGATCGGGAATGATGTAGATATCGTGCTTGTAGAAGAAGCGATAGAACTTGAAATCCATCGTATCCGGCAGAATGCCGAACGCACCGCCTAGAATGAAGTAGAGAGGATTACCTTCGGCCGCAGCCTGCACAGACCACGGAAAGAAGGATGCCGCCGCTACTCCTGTAATGAAATGTGAGAATCCTTTCATGAATCTACCCTCCAGTATTCTCTATATAAGCCTTAAAAAGGACGCTATGTGCTGACCCACACCGGACATGTTGCAGGCAATCGGCAGCAGGAGTACGCCCAGGCAGTTGAGCCGCCTGGACCCGTACAGAACAGGTATAAGCCCAATTCCCGTTGCGACCGCCGCGATGACCAGTCCCTCCCAGCCGACGACGACATAAACCAGCGCGACGATAATCAGAAACGCAATAAAGGATACATATCTGTAGTTGTACTTCTGAATCAGCCAGACCGTGGCACGGGTCAACGGGCTCATCATAAGAAACGCAACACAGCCCGCTATGGCCACGGAGGCGAGAATCATGTAGTACTCGCCGTATCCCTGCGGCATATGCAGAGCCTGTATCATCCACGCCGCGCCACCGCGCTTAACCGACACCGTCGGAACGAAGAGAATCAGAAACGCGCCGACGTAGTAGACTACTTTTGACACGCCCTGAGACATGATGAAAACCCGTTCGTCCCGCTGAGCTGTCGCGTGCCCGGCAAGCAGACCGCCGACGCCGCCGGTGACAACAGGAAAGAACGCGGCGAACCCGCCGCCCAGTCCGCCCGCACCCACACTGCGCAGAATCACATCACCGTTCACTTCCAGGCTTTTGGAGACAAACTGTTTCGGAACGCTGGCTCCGCTGACCACGTTCAGCAGGCACCAGGGGATGGCGAACAGGCCGACGAACGCCGGCATGATGTTCTGGAAGGCGACTTCCACGTCCACCATCGGCCGATAGAGAATAATAAAACCGAGCAGGCCCGAGAGGAAGAAGGTGAGCAGACCCGCGCCCAGCGATTTCCATGCATCGAAGAACTTCGGCCATCCCGAGATACCCGTCGTCCCGCCCTTCGGCCATTCTGACATCAGGATGTAGGTAATGATCACCCAGAGCACCCAATGCATGTGGGGACGGAGCACATCCTGAACGACAGGTATGACTGTCGGGGCGAACGGGCCCATGATGAACACGAGGAAGAAAAGACCGCCCAGTCCGCCGACGGCGGTCATCATCGTTCCTTCATAGCCGCGGCCCGACATGAGATACTTCTGACCCGGAAGGACTGTGAACAGCGCGCTTTCATCCGGCGCTCCCAGCAGGATGGCCGGAATCGTATTGAGCATGGACCAGCCTACGATCATGCCCATCATAAACGGAAGGTACACCTCCGGGGGCAGATTCAGTCCTGCCTCTCCGAGCGAGATAATCAGGAGAACCAGAAGGCCCAGTACATTGTAGGCGTGGAGCCCCGGCAAAATCGACAATGCACTCGACAGTACCGTCCCGACTATCGTCGCCAGTACGACGTAGAGTGCCATCATTTTGAATCCCCTACTTTGACGTCATTCGAGAAACGGACCTTCACCTGAAGCTCATCCTCATAAACGTTCACTTCTCCCGTCACCTCGACCGGTGTGCCTGCCTCAACCGGGCCGTCAGCCAATACAACTTCAGCCACCTTGTCCCAGAAGACAACGGTCACGGACGCATAGCCATCAGACACGATCAGCTTATGTGGAGCCTTCTCCTCCGTCGGCTTAAGCAGTTCCTTTACCACGCCGCTGAAACGGACTTTGGCGCCCGCGATATCTTTGCTGATATCCGCCAGGGCCACTTCCTGATTTTTCGGGGTCCATTTCTTCTTCGCTGAAGGCTGTTTCTGCCAGCTCTGTTTCTCCTGTTGCCGTTCCGGCACCTGAATGGTCTGTTCGTTCAGGAACTCGATATCTGCTGCCTGACTGAGTTTCAACTGTGTTTTGCCGCGATAGGTGCCCACGCTGACGATGGCCCGGATGTTCACGCCGCGCTCAAGCCGGGAGAAATCCTCGAACTGATCGGCCGTATCACTCCAGAAGGTGATCTCATCGTAGTTCTCGCCGTCGGTAATCAGGATCACCCACGGGCGCTTTACGCCCTCGGGAGGTTCGGTGAACTTGACGATAGCGGCATCTATCTGAATACGGCTTCCCGCCAGTTCAGGCACGATCTCATCAAAAGTCACTTTCTGGACTCCGGCGTGCTCGATCTCCAACTGCTCGGGAGCCTGAAGCCACAGCGCTATGCGGTCCGCGGACACGCTGAGACTTCCCGTGGCAATCACCTTGTCACCCACGCGCGGTATCAAGCCGCTGTCGACAAGCGCCTGCCCCTTCTGTCGGAACGCCGTCACAGGAATTTCGCCCGTGCCGTCATCGATAATAAAGCGGACGCTCTTAACCGCGTTTCCCTCCTGGGTGATGCGGGCATCTGCGGACACCGTTCCCGCCACACGCACATAGGCGAAATTCATCGTGGGGCTGATCGACCCGACTTCGATAATCGGGATGTCCTTGTGTATCGACATCAGGTACAGCAGGCCCAGACCAACCGTGCCGAGCAGGAGGGACGCCCAACGAAAGAACGTGATGCTCATTCGTGCCGTGATTCTCGTGCCGCAATGAGGACAGCGAGGTATCGGGCCGACAAAACGGCCGCAACTCGGGCAGACGATTTCCTTCGGCTGTTCGGCGTGGCCAGGTAGAGGTTGCTGGTTCATGGGCACTCCTTTCGACTGTGCTTCCCGCTCGCGGGCTTCGATGTGAAACCTTTGCCAACGACTCAAAAAAGGCTTGAGTGAATTGATGACCGTTTGAAAGCGTATCATACCGCACCTTTGGAATAAACAACTTGCACAGCAAAAAAGCGTGTGCATCCGATACATCGTTTTTCACGCAATAGAGCGTGGGTGGCGAACTGCGAAGTTCCGCCATGTTTCTTCGCCCATCCTGATCGCACTCGACTGATCCCCATTCCCGCGGAGCCATGCTCAGTTTGAGCAATGATCTGAAGGGCCGGTGTTATCTATCGCTCCGCGACGAATGGCGGAGAGGAGGAGTGCGATTACGATTAGCGAAAGTGACTTTTTCGTTCCACGCTATGGCCTGATGATGATTGTGTCTTGATCGCAGGGGCGTATATTTGGCGGCAACGACTTGGGAAGCAGTCATGACTGAACAGGCATGTATTTCTGATCTGAAGCATCACGTCGATGCACCAGTCACCTTGCGGGGTTGGCTGCAGGGAAAGCGTTCCGGCGGCAAAGTGGTTTTCATGCTTCTGCGTGACGGAACCGGGGTGTGTCAATGCGTCGTCGAAGCCAAAGACGCCGAAGCGTTCGAGGTCGCGTCATCGCTCGGACAGGAATCGTCATTGTACGTGTCCGGCACAGTCAGAGAAGACGCGCGGTCACCGGGAGGATTCGAGATAGCGGCCGGTTCCGTGCGCGCAATTCAATCGAGTGAAGACTATCCTATTTCGCGCAAGGCACACGGAACGGACTTCCTGATGGGACACCGCCATCTCTGGCTGAGGTCAGAACGGCAGTCAGGAATTCTGCGCATCAGGCATACGGTCATACGTGAGGCCCGCCGCTTCTTCGATAACCGCGGCTTCACGCTCATTGACACCCCAATCCTCTCGCCCGGCGCCGCGGAAGGCGCCGGGACTCTCTTCCCGGTCGACTATTTTGGAGAGGAAGTCTACCTCGCGCAAACAGGTCAGCTTTACCTGGAAAGCGCCTGCCAGGCACTCGGCAAGGTCTATTGCTTCGGGCCGACATTCCGCGCCGAGAAATCCAAGACCCGCCGTCACCTGACGGAGTTCTGGATGATCGAACCCGAAATCGCGTTTGCCGAACTGCCCGATCTATGCGAACTGGCGGAAAGCTTCGTCGAACACATCGTGCAATCAACGCTCGCCGCTCATGAAGGTGATCTGAAGGCCCTGGGCAGGGACATCGCCCCCCTTGAGAAGATCAAGGCGCCCTTTCCCCGCCTGACGTACTCCGAAGCTGTCGAACTCCTGCGGAGCGAGGAAGTGCATCTGCGTCTGTTGGGTGAACTCGAAGAGGACAAAGGCCGACTCGGATCGTGGATCGGCCAACTGCAGGAACTCGAGAAGAAACTGAGTGAGGCAAAGAAAGAATGGCAAAGAGAGAACATCACCCGGGAAATCCATGACCTGCGGGATGAGATCCGGACTCTGGAAGAGGATCTGGGCAATCGACCTGACCATATTCGCGACGCGCGGGAGTTCGAATGGGGTAAAGATTTCGGCGGTGACGAGGAAACGATCCTTTGCGGCCAGTTTGACAGGCCCGTGATCGTTACGCGCTATCCTCGCGAAGTGAAGGCGTTCTACATGAAAGCCGACAAGGATGACCGTAGAGTGGTTCTGAATCTGGACGTTCTCGCCCCGGAGGGTTACGGGGAAATCATCGGCGGAAGTCAACGCGAAGACGATCTGCACGCGCTGATCGCGCGCATGGATGAAGAAGGCATGGAAAAGGCTCCCTACGAATGGTATCTCGATCTCCGCAGATACGGCTCTGTTCCGCACGGCGGCTTCGGTCTCGGGATTGAGCGTACCGTGGCCTGGATCTGCGGACTTAAGCACATCCGCGAGACCATTCCATTTCCCAGGTTGATGAGCAGGATTTACCCGTGAAGTCTCTCCTAATCTTAATCGTACTCATAACCCTAATCCTCCGATCAGGATTACGACAGGAGGCTGAATGAATATTGGAGTTTCAGGACCACACTCGTGCAATGACGAAGAACGTGAACTCGGTTTCCGCGTCGGCGCGGCAATCGCCGGGGCAGGTCACATCCTCGTCTGCGGGGGCATGGGCGGCATGATGGAAGCGGCCGCCGAGGGGGCCCGGAAATCTGGCGGCACGACGGTCGGAATCCTTCCCGGAGATCGCCGCGAAGACGCAAACCGCTTTATCGACGTTGCCCTGCCCACCGGACTCGGACCTTTCCGCAATGCGCTGGTAGTGCAGGCGTGCGATGCCGTGATCGCGATCAGGGGCGGGTACGGAACCTTATCCGAAATAGCGTTCGCTCTTCGTCTGGGCGTGCCCGTTGTCGGACTCAACACATGGGCGGCAACTCAGGACGGGAAGACAGATCCCGGCATTCACGTGGTGTCATCACCTGAAGAGGCCGTCGATACAGCTATTCGATTGGCCCGCAGATCGGCCGACTCCCCGTCACACAACGATTGACATGTTTGATTCTGGAGGGCGAAATTCACCGGCCACGACAACTCATCCTCCCGGCGGCGGAGGCAGAGGAAGTTCCGGATACATCGCGTTCATCAGATTCTTGAATTCCGGATGCTCGCGGAGAACTCCGAAGTCGCTGTCCGAGACGAACAGCTGGAACAGGGCCGGCGAACAGTACTCCGAACCCTTGCGAATCCATTCCATTCCTTCCTCGAACCGGTTCTCAAGGACGTAGGTAATGGCCACGTTGAAGTATGTGGCCGCTGTCTCGGGCTCTATTTCGATCACTTTCCTGAGGTGTTCGCGGGCGTCTTCGTAGCGCCCGATCCGCAAGAGCGCGACGGCGAGATTGTTACGCACGGCGGAATTCAGCGGAACACGGTCGACGGACAATTCAAGATATTCGGCCGCGGACTGATAGCGGGCCGTCGCGAGGTAGAGAAGACCGAGGTTCAATTGAGCGAGGATGTAATTCGGCTGGATGGAAAGAGCCGTATAGAGCAGGTCCTCGGCTTTGTCCATCCGGCCTTTATGCATGTAAGCGGCGGCAAGATTATTGTACGCGTCTTCATTGAACGGATATTCCGCGATGCTCTTTTCGAGGACTGCTATCGCCTGATCGAACGAGCCCTTCTGCGTGTAAACCAGGCCCAGCATTCTCTCGGCCTCTCCTATGTCCGGAAGAATCTTCAAGGCCTCCTTGAGATGGATCTCTGCTTTGCCCCACTCCCGACTGCTGACGTATCCGTTCGCGATGCGCATCTCCGCCATCGCCTCGGAAAGCTTCTGCGGATCGAGTTCCCGGCGGCTCTGCTTGATCTCATCGGTGCGGGGCACCGATGTAAACGGCGTAACCGACGGAGAGACAATCACGGGAGCATTGGTTGAGGCGCCCGAAAGAGAGTAGAGATTCTGCTGGAAAGGAAACTCGGTGGAGTCGGGCAATGCATCTTTCTTCTCCTGGAGATAGACCAGCCAGGAAGCCAGCCCGAGGAGGACAGCCACGACAACGCCGAATCCGATGACGTTGCGCAACACGCGGGTCCGCGCCTGTTGTGTCGTAAAGTCCACAAACACGCCCTTACCTTTGGACTCATCCTTCTGGTCGGGCGCCTTGTATATGTCACCGTGATCAGGCATAGCCGTATTGCTCGGTCAGCAGAGAAGTATCGCACCACGGGGCGAAGGTTTCAATGGCAAGGTGACGGGCAACGCCACACATCGAAAAGTAATCAGAGGGTCAGGAAGTTCCGGACTATCGTCTTTCCGCTCTGCGTGAGAATCGATTCGGGATGGAATTGAACGCCGTATACCGGCAGATCCCTGTGCTGCAGGCCCATGATCTCCCCCTCCTCCGTTTCCGCGGTTATACGCAATACATCGGGAAGTGACTTACGCTCCACCAGCAGGGAATGGTAGCGAGTGGCTTCGAACGGATTCGGCATGTCCTTCAGGACGCCCTCGCCCGTGTGATGAATCTGCGACGTTTTGCCATGCATGAGCCGGTCCGCCCGCACCACGTTGCCGCCGAAGACATGCCCTATGCACTGGTGCCCGAGACACACGCCGAACAAAGGAACCTTGCCCGCAAACTCCCGAATCACATCGCATGAGATTCCGGCTTCATGCGGAGTGCATGGACCGGGACTCACAAGAATCTTCTCCGGCTTCAATTCACGCACACCATCGACAGTGACAGCATCGTTCCGCACGACATGCAGATCCGCCCCGAGTTCACCGAGGTACTGGACCAGGTTGTATGTAAAAGAATCGTAGTTATCTATTACCAGGAGCATTTGAGCAGAATGGTTGATGGTTAATGGTTGATGGCTAATGGTTGATGGTTCCGCGCTTCTGTGAACTTCCGCGCCAGTGCCAGGGCCTTGATCATTCCGCGCGCTTTGTTGCGGGTTTCCTCGTACTCGTTTTCGGGCACGGAGTCGGCGACGATACCTGCTCCCGCCTGAACGTACGCCTTGTCTTTATCCAGAACAACCGTGCGGATGGTGATACAGGAATCCAGATTCCCGTCGAAGCTGAAATAGCCGACCGCGCCGGCGTAGGGGCCGCGCTTCGCCTTTTCAAGTTCGCTGATAATCTCCATGGCGCGGATTTTCGGCGCTCCGCTGACCGTGCCGGCCGGAAAGGTCACTTTCATTACATCAAAGTGGTCGTATTCACTGTTCAACGTTCCTACCACGTCACTCACGATGTGCATGACGTGGCTGTAGCGCTCGATGATCATGAGTTCCGGCACGGAAATGCTCGAGTAGTCGCAGACACGCCCTATGTCGTTGCGCGCGAGATCGACAAGCATGATGTGCTCGGCCCGCTCCTTGGGATCCGCGAGCAGTTCCTCCTCGAGTTTTCTGTCTTCAGCGAGATCGGCATGTCTCGGCCTGGTTCCGGCAATCGGCCTCACTTCCACTTTCCCGTCTTCGCAGCGAACGTGTATTTCCGGAGACGCGCCGACAAGGGCGCTCTCACCCAGATCCAGGCAGAACATGTAGGGCGAAGGATTGATCGAGCGGAGCGCGCGATAGACATCAAGTGAGTCCGATTTGTTGTCCACCTCGAAACGCTGAGACAAAACCGTCTGGATGATGTCGCCGGCCCGGATGTACTCCTTCGCTTTTTCGACGGCAGCAAGGTAGTCACCCTTCTCCGTGTTCGACCTGGCCACTAACTCCTCGACCGGCTCATGTGTATCGATCAGGTAGTGCGGAATTTCCGTCTCGCGCAGCGCGCCACACAGAAAGTTGATTTCCGCGCAGGCAGCCTCGTACGCGGCATGAGGATCATCCTCCACGTAGGCGTTGGCAACGACTTTCAGCGTGTGCAGTACGCGGTCGAAAACAACTATGGCATCCGTCACCATGAAGACCATGTCGGGTGCGCCGATATCGTCCTGCCCGTGCACAGGCACACGCGGTTCCAGCAGAGAAATGTAGTCGTAGCCGAGGAAGCCGACCGCCCCGCCGCTGAAGCGGGGCAGTTCCGGATCTTGAACCGGGCTGAAGCGGGTCATAAAAGCCTTAAGCGCGTCCAGCGGATCTACGTCGTCCTGTTCGGTCGTCCCCTCTGCGGTCTCAATCGTCACCCTTCTGCCGTATCCCCGCATAATCGCCCGGGGGGCCCCTCCTATGAACGAGTATCGTCCGACATGTTCACCGCCTTCGACACTTTCGAGAAGATACGTGTGCGTCGCGTGGTCCCTCTCGCGGAGGGCTTTGCGTATGCGCTCATATGCGGACACAGGGGTCTCCTGATCGGCAATGATCTCCTTCCAGACGGGAATGAGGTTGCCGGCTCTTGCCTTCTGCAGGAACTCAGCTTTGTTCGGGGCGTACATTTCAGTTCAAAGTCAGAGAACTCAGGTCTCAGGTTTCTCTTAAGGGTCCAGATTCTCCAGCTTTCCCGTGTCCATGTTAAGTCTGCGGTAATAGCAGTTTCTGGGTTCGCCTTTTTGATTCTTCGTGTGACAGATATTGCCTCGTCGCGGACGCACGATGTAGAGCAATGAATTCTGTTCGCAGTTCACCCGGATCTCGATCAACTCGAACGTCTCGCCTGACGTCGCGCCCTTCTCCCACAGTTCGTTGCGAGACGTGCTCCAGAAAGTCGCGTTGCGGGTTTCGATACTGTGATCGAGAGCCTGCTGATTGACGTAGGCCACCAGGATGAGTTCTTTCGTGTCCGCATGTTGCACGGCGCAGGGAAGCACGCCGGACGAGGTCTCCGCCACTTTCGCGAGCTTATCGAAATCCAACGTCAACTGATCGCCTTCTTCCAACGGATTCATAACCGCACCTCAACTCCCTTGTCCCTCAAATACTCTTTGGTTTCCCGGATGGTATACTCGCCGAAGTGAAAAATTGAAGCGGCAAGGACGGCGTCCGCCTTCCCTATCGTCACCGCTTCGTACATATGTTCCAGTGTTCCCGCCCCGCCGGACGCGATCACCGGAACGGATACCGCGTCGGAAATCGCCGCGGTCAGTTCAAGATCGTATCCGGCTTTTGTTCCGTCGGCATCCATACTCGTCAACAGAATCTCGCCGGCACCGCGCTGCACAGCTTCCGCCGCCCATTCAACGGCATCGCGCTCCGTTGGTTTTCTGCCGCCGTGCGTGTAGACCGTCCAGCCGTCTCCGTTCTCATTTCGCCTGGCGTCAATCGCGACAACGATGCACTGACTCCCGAATTGTTCTGATGTTATATCCAGAATGCCGGGATTCAGAACGGCCGAAGTGTTCAGCGAAACCTTGTCGGCTCCCGCTTTCAAAATCCTCCGAATATCACTCGAATCCCGGATCCCGCCGCCAACGGTCAAAGGCATAAACACCTGTTCGGCTACTGCGCGGACCACATCTTCAATCGTGTCCCGGTCTTCATGAGACGCCCGGATGTCCAGAAACGTCAATTCGTCCGCCCCCTGCTCTTCGTAAGCGCGCGCGGCATCGACAGGATCGCCTGCGTCTTTAAGTTCCACGAACTTGACGCCCTTGACCACCCGGCCGCCTGCGATATCCAGACAAGGTATGATTCGTTTAGCCAGCATTTCAGCCTTTCCACGCGGTAGAACCGGGTTACCTTATTCCTTTTGCAGGAATCGGCAACCATCAATTCCCGCGATCAAGGCGGGTGCCGAATCCGGCTCCCTTTTTTGACTGTTTCTCAGCACAAAAAGCTTTTCTCGTTGAACGTATTGTCCTAATATCCGCCCCGAGCATAAATTGTAAGCGCTCACAACGTGTGCGGGGGGATATGAGCGACGAGCAGAATACTGAGTGGATTGAAAGCACTCGTCTCTTCAAAGAGTGGCAGGCTGTCAAACATGAGATCAGCCAGCACAAATGGTACGAGAGCGAGAAAGCGGGCCGCGATATCGGATGGGAACGCGCCACCGTTGATTGGCTGGTGCATTATGGTGACCGCTCGAAACGACGATCATCCTCTTCCTGAGCTCTCACACTCACTTCTCTCTGCTTCTTTTTTCCTCCGCGTTCTTTCTTCGTCCGGGCAAAAGCATTGCGATTTTGACCTCCGCCGTTCATTCTCTCTTTCATGAGCAGGGAAGAACATTTCTCAAACAAAGGGCGCTGGGAGCTGGAGCGCGAACGTCACCAGATTGACGATGAAAGGCCTCCGCCTCCCCCCGAGAAGACCGCTTCCGTTGCCGATCACATTCCAGGTTTCCTCCAGAAGTTGGGCCTGGAGGACAGGATGTGGGAACAGGTCATGCTGGAAGAATGGTTCAACCTCGTGGGGCCTCAGGTTGCGAGGCACGCGCGTCCCGGTCGCGTGAACCGGAAGGTTCTTCACATCTATGTTACCAACTCCACCTGGCTCAACGAACTGGCCCGTTACATGAAGGATGAACTGCTGGCCAACATTCAGAAGAGATTCGGCAAGGAACGCATAACGGACATCCGGTTCCAGCTCGATCCGGAGGGCGGACATCAATGAGCGAGCAACCTCGTCCTTCAACGATTCGCCGGATCATCAAAATCGGGGCATCATGGATCGAACAGGCGAAAGTCCGAGGCCACTTGTTCAGTATCGGTGTAGCCATTGTCATTGGCGTGCTCTGCGGTTTCTGTGCGGTGGGCTTCCGCTATCTAATCGGCGGAGTCCACCTTCTTCTCTGGAGCGATTGGGAGACATCCCTCGAAGTTCTCCAGGCCCAGCCCGTCTGGCGCATTGTCCTTGTTCCGGCGGTCGGCGGACTGATTGCCGGACCGATCATCTATTTCTTTGCCCGGGAGGCAAAAGGACACGGCGTTCCCGAAGTCATGGCCGCCGTGGCATTGAAGAACGGAGTTATCCGGCCCCGCGTCGCCTTCGTAAAAGCGCTCGCGTCTGCGATAACAATCGGATCCGGCGGTTCGGCCGGACGTGAAGGCCCTATTATCCAGATCGGTTCGGCAATAGGGTCGACTGTCGGTCAGATTCTGCGTGTTTCCAGACGCCGTCTGCGGACATTCGTCGGATGCGGCGCCGCTGCAGGGATCGCGGCGACGTTCAATGCCCCTATCGCCGGCGCGCTGTTCTCCGTGGAAGTGATCCTCGGCGAGTTCGGCGTCTCGCAGTTCAGTCCGATCGTCATTTCCTCCGTACTTGCCACTGTTGTTGCCCGCTACTATTTCGGCGTCGGACCGGTGTTTGAAGTGCCTCAATATGAGCTGGTGAGCGGGCTTGAACTGATCCCTTACATGTTTCTGGGTATTCTCTGCGGGGCGGTCTCAGTGCTCTTTATCAAGATGCTGTATGCGGCGGAGGACTTCAGCGATAAGGCGAAAGTTCCCGAGTACCTCAAACCCATGATCGGCGGCCTCCTGCTCGGCCTGATAGGCGTTTACCTGCCTCACGTGTATGCTGATGGCTACACATCGATCAATCTGGCCCTGTTGAACAAGCTGACATGGCCGATGCTTCTGATTCTCCTTCTCGCGAAGGTCACGGCTACATCGCTCACTCTGGGGTCCGGCGGGTCCGGCGGGGTCTTTGCGCCCTCGCTCTTCCTCGGCGCCATGAGCGGAGGACTGCTGGGCCAGGCCGTCGCCATGGTCATGGGAGACTCCGCGGGCGCGGCGGGAGGCTACGCTCTTGTTGCCATGGGGGGAGTCGTGGCAGGCACGACACACGCGCCGATCACCGCCATCCTGATCATCTTTGAGATCACCAACAACTACAGCATTATCCTCCCCTTGATGACTGTTTGCATCATCAGCACGCTGCTGTCCGGGCGCCTCAGTCATGAATCGATTTACACCTTGAAGCTGCTCCGCCGGGGAATCGACCTGTACAAGGGCCGGGCCCTGGATCCACTCAAGGCGCATCCGGTGAGTCAGTGCATGCATACCGGCGCCGCAAAAGTGCCGCCGGAAATGCCGGCCTACGAGCTGGTGCAGAAGATGGTTTCGGGGGAGACCACACAGTTCTACGTGGTAACGTCGGAGAATCGCCTGCTGGGCGTTGTGTCTCCGGAGAACACGCGTCGTATGTTGATGCACCGCGAAGGACTCGAAGCGGTTTTGATGGCCGAGGACTTCGCCGATGAAGGCTGCCCGGTTTGCCTGCCCACCGAAAGCCTGAGCCAGGCCCTGATCAAGTTCGAGCATTCAGGACTTCCCGAGTTGCCGGTAGTCGACGACCTCGGTGGGCGGAAGCTCGTCGGAGTTCTCCGCTATACCGAACTTCTGGCCAAGTACAGCACGGAAATCATCAAGCAGGACACGGCCGAGGGCTTTGCTGAGCGGGCCACATCCCAGGCGATCGGAAAGGTTCACATTGCTGAAGGCTTCTCCATGATGGAATGGTCTCCACCGTCGTCACTTTGGGGGAAAACGCTCATCGAATCGCAGATACCTGCAAAATACGGCGTGCGCGTCATGCTGGTAAAGAAGAGAGCGGAGAAGGATAAGCCCGGAATGGAAATCGCCCCCATCACACCCGGCGGCGACTACGTCATCTCTGAGCACGACACACTGCTTGTGTGCGGGAATGACGACGATCTGGACAGGATCGCCGGCCTGTAGGAACTTCCGAACCTTGGAATCCCGAGAACAATCAACTCACGACTCTCAACGCGCAAGTCATTCCGATTTCCGGGTTGATAGTTGGATGTTGAGAGTTCGGGCGACTCTCCCACACCTTCTTCAATCCCCGCCGAACAGACCGGCAAGGAGTTCACTGCCCATGGAGTCGGGGCTCTTCATCTGTTTGACGGAATCGAGCAGGTCCTGGAGAGAGAGGATTTCCTCGAGAAGAATGAGACGGGCGATATGCTGATAGTGCTTGTCCGCGTTCATCACGATGGATCGGTCATCCTGGATCAAAGTGAACACCATGTCGTCTTTGCGAATCTGGTAGGTTCCGAGATCCGCATGGAGGCGGTGGACAAAGAACTCCTCGTTGCGAAAAGCTTTCCGTATGCGCGTCATGAGAAACTCGGCGATATCCATAGTCGGAAAATCGAGTTTGATGCATTCCACCTCTTGTCCCACCTGTTTCCGGTTGGCCTTCACTCCTGACGTATCGTCAAAACTCTTCAAGAGAATGACCGGAGCAATGATGGTCGTGAGGATGGTCATCATGATCGACACGCCGAATATATCGGGGCCGATAACGCCGGTGGAGAGACCCACACCCGCGATGATCAATGCGACTTCTCCGCGGGGAAGCATGCCCGCGCCGATACGAAGCGCCCCCTTCAGATTGAAGTCCATCAGCCACGCGGGAAGGCCGCATCCGAGGACTTTTGCAAGTATCGCTATCAGGGAGTAGACCAACCCGAAGACCACCACACCGCGCATCGACGAGAAGTCCACCAACATACCCATGACGCAGAAAAACACGGGCACGAGGAAAGAATAGAGACCTGCAATTCTTTCCTGCAGTTCATTCACTAAGTCCGTCCGGGAAAGCGAAAGACCGGCGATGTACGCGCCTATGATCATGGCGAGCCCCGCCATTTCAGAAAGACCGGCCATCAGCAGGGCGATCCCAAGCGAAAGCACGGCGATCGACTCAGCCGATCCAAACATCTTCATTACCCGGGTGATTCTCTTCGCAAGAGTCAGACCGAGGAAGATGCAGCCCGCCCAGAAACCTATGGCCTTGGCTGCTATCGCTGCTATCGGCCCCCAGTCCAGCTGCTCCCCGCCCCGCATGGCTTTGGCCATGCCGACGACGACGGCGAGAACCACAATACCGAGAACGTCATCTATCACCGCCCCGCCGAGAATGGTCACGCCTTCGGGCGTTCCCATCTTCCTCTTCTCCGACAGAAGGCGCGCGGTGATACCAACCGATGTGGCCGTGGAGATCGCGCCAAGGAACAAAGCTCGCGGGTCCATGAACCCATCCGCCACGCCGAACCAGACCGCCGACATAGCGCCGAGCGAGAAGGAAAAAACAATGCCGCCTATCCCGACGATGGAACTGACAAAGGAATAGCGCAGAAGTGTGGCGAGGTCTGTTTCGAGGCCGGAGAGAAACAGCAGCACTATTGAAGCCAGCGTGGCAAGACCGTACAGCTCCGGTGATAAAGGAATCGGCCCGCTCTCCGCGGAGAACAAAGGCCCCAGACCGGGCAAGGGCACAGCCCCGAGCGCGAAAGGCCCGATAAGCATTCCCGCCGCCAGTTCCCCCAACACGCGCGGCCATTTGAAAAGACGATCAAAGAGACCTCCGCCGAGGCGCGAGGCGACAAGGATAACGGCAAGCTGAAGAATCAGCCGCGTCATAAGATGCCCAAGTTCCGCACCACCTCCGGCGGCCGGTTCGGCAATCGCACTTGCAAGCGTTGCGAAACTTAAAGGTATATGGTCCACGGCCTCACTCGATCGCCACGAACTAAAGCTGCAACGTGTCGACGACTTCTTCTTTCGACTGCGCTGTCAGAACTTTCTGGCGTGTAGCTGGATCATTCAGCAAGCGACTGATCTCCGCGAGAAACTGGATGTGCGGGCCCGTTCTGTTCGCGGGCGAAATGGTCATGATGAAGATCGTGGAGGGCTTCCCGTCAATGGAATCGAAATCGATGCCTTCACTCTTGACGCCCAGAGCGGCCACGAGAGTCTCAACGGTGTCCGTCTTGCCGTGAGGGATCGCTATGCCGTTCTGCATACCTGTCGACATTTTCTTCTCGCGCTCAATCACAACGTTGAGCGCGGACTTGCGATCCTTGATCTTGCCGGCCGACACCAGAATATCGATCATCTCTTCGATGACCTCTTCCTTTGAACTGGACTTGATATCCAGTGATATCGTGTCTTTGGTTAGAGCTTTCTTAAGATTCATTGTACTTCGACTTCCTCGTAGAAGCGGAAAGTGTGTCGGCAAGAGGGTTTCCGGTCAATAGTACAATGCGAAAAGATGCAGGAAACCGCCTTTCGGACGCAGTGCGCGGAGGCAGTTCAAACGATACAGAGCACCCGTGGCGGGAAGTTTTCTGCCTTCTGTGATTGATCTCCGGGCTTCCCTTATTATATGCCTTGGCTAAGGACTGTAATTATTCGACTAGGTGAAGTTCGGCGTTGCCCGAGTGGGGAGGCGGCAATTGTCGGGGAAAATATCAACGAGGAATCACGTGCAAAAAGTCATCAATGATTTGGTGCAGTTGCAGGAACTGACTATAGCTCGCGCTCAGCAGGCTGCGTCTATGCCCGGCGCCAGACTGACCGAACTGGAATCCGCCATAGAGTCGATGCAGAACACTCTGAAAGAGCCCCTCCGCACTCAGTTTCTGAAACTGCAGAAAAGGGATATGCTTGCGATCGTACCGCTTTCGAACCAGGTTTGCACGGCATGCGGCATGTCGCTCCCGGTGAGTTTTGTACAGTCCGTGCGCCAGGCAGAACGCATACACCAGTGTCCGAGCTGCGCGCGGCTCGTTTACTTCCGAAAATACTCTCTCTCAAGGATACCCCAAAAGCGGGCCCGCAGAGGCGAGCCGCCCAAAGTCGGCATCGAGCGCTTCTCCGCCGCGGAACTCATGATCCCGTCACTGGAAGCGAAAACGAGAGACGACGCTCTGCTGGAGATCTGCCGCAAACTTGAGGCAGAGTCGTTTGTCGAAGACTCAGACAAACTTCACGAGACCGCACTCAAACGGGAAGCCATCATAAGCACCGCCGTCGATCACGGACTGGCGTTCCCGCATGTGCGCGAAGTGGAAGGCGGCGGACTGACGCTCGCCCTCGGCATCAGCAAGAAGGGCATCAAGTTCGGCGGTCCCGGGAGGACGCTGACACGCATTATTTTCTTCATGGTCATTCCCACTTCAGCCAGCGCGTTCTATCTGAAATTGTTGAGCGGGCTGACGCAAACGTTCAGGGAAGCCGACAACCGCGACAAGCTGCTCGCTGCGGAAACTCCGGAATCCCTCTGGAAGGCCCTGCTCAAGACGACCAAGGCCACAATCCAGTAGCGGATTAACCGATGCGGGCGGCGGAGAAGTATGAACCCCGATGATTCCATACTTCGCCATCGCCCTGTTCGCCGACCTTCTACTCCATCAAAAAGACGCGGGGCTTGTCCACTTCACGCTCGGCCAGCGGCAATTCGTCCAACAGGTCGAGTACACGTGGATTGACACAGAGCCCATCTTTGATATGCTTTTATGCATGAGAACAACCATAGATATGCCTGACAATCTGATGACTCGCGCCAAGAGGGTGATGGTCGAGCGGAAGATTACGTTTCGCGCACTGGTGATCGATGCGCTGGAGCAGGTCCTCCAGGAGAAACAGAAGCCTTTCATATTGAAAGAGGCGGCGGCCGGCTACGATGCCGGCGGCGGCGCGAGAGTTTCGGCTGAAAAGATCAACCGGGCGATCGATGATATGCGGGATGCAGAGAGCTCGTCATGATCGCTCTCGACACGAATATTCTAGTGCATGCGCATCAGCGCGAAGCAGACCTTCATGAATCGGCGGTACGGATCGTGCGTGAGGCGGCGGAATCGGCGGCCCCCTGGGCCGTCTGCTTTCACAGTCTGGTAGAGTTCTATGGAGTGGTCACTCATCCCAGGCTGTGGCGGCAACCCTCATCACCGAATGAGGCCATGAATCAGATTGCCGCGTGGCGGGAGTCCCCTTCCCTGCGCCTCCTCACAGACAGTGAAGCCGTCCTGGATCAACTTGGCCTTCTGACGGTAAACAGCAAGGTACGAGGCGGGCAGGTTCACGATGCCAGAATCGCCGCATGTTGCCTGACGGCAGGAGTACAGGAACTGTGGACCGTTGACCGCGACTTCAGCCGCTACCACGAACTAAGGACGAGAAACCCCTTAGTGGGAGCGTAAACGCGTTGGCTGACACGAACTCCGCATTACACGTTGGCAGCCTCCCTGCCATTCAGCAGGAGTTCCATACGCCCAATCTGCGCGTGCTCAGCTATATAGACAAGAACATGCAACGCCCGCTTCGGAACGAGGCCTTCGGAAGCGTCTACCAGCCGGGAATCGTTCGCACACCGTCGACCACTTTACATGAATGCACGGCATACTTGTCAGCATAGTCAGGATAGCTTCGGGGGTATTCGGTATCCACAGCCTCACGCAGGGCATCAACAGCGCCGGCCCGAACCACCGCGCCGCTGGCGCCTTTGTCGCCGCCGCCCAGCATACGTTCACCAAGGACTCCAGGCACCGTCCGCGCGATATCACACATCGCCTCCAATTCAGGACCCGAGATGTCGTACTGGTCGCGGAGCCCTATCCCGTCCTCTCTGAACACCTGTCCGACCTTAGCCATGTCGCCCCTCTCCCATGCCTCAAGCATTTCGTAAAACCGGTGCTGAGCGTGATAGATGTAGTCCAGGCGAGCACAGAGATGAGGGTGTGATTCCCCGAACCGCGCGCGAATCGCCTCCAGTTTCCCGGGGGTCTTAATATCGGCCAGACACGAGATACCAAACTCGTCCTTCGCGAGTTCGACCAGTTCGTTGCACTCCCGGTGACGAATGGCGTAGGTCGATTTCTCAAGACCCGGGCGCACCGTACCGGTATCCAGACTTACAATCCTGAAAGCCTGCGCGTCCGCGCCTAGCGGCACGTAACGGATAGAGCGGTCGGCCGGATTGTAGTGGGTGCCCATCCCCTCTTTTGCAAAGTAGATCATGATCTGATCCAGCTTGCCGCAGGGAGATCCTATGTAGTCATTCTCAAGGGCCTGCGCAAGGTCCACCACTTCCATGCCGTCTTTGAACGTGAAGCCGTTTACCTCCGCCAACGTCTCGATCAGGTTGATGGCCAGTGAGGCGGAACGTGACATGCCCCCGCCTGGGATGTTGCCGTAGAGGATAGCGTCAAAGCCCTGCTTGAGCTCGAAGCCTTCCCGCTGGAGAATATAGGCTGCCCCGAAGGGAAACCGGGCCCACGAGTCAGGTGCTGTACCCGGACCGGGAATGGCATCCAGCCCGACGTCAACTAATCCGTCGATCGTGAAGTTACCGCTGAAGAGCCGAAGCCGGTTGGTGCCGTTTGGCTTGAACGCCATCCAGATAAACCTGTCGGTGCCGACACCGAAGAGTTCGGTGCCGTTGTAGTCCCCGTGCTCGACACCCAGGCAGAACCGGGATGACGTCCGGCGGATTGCGGACCCGTCCATCTGTAGTCCTGCTTCTCCCGCGAAACGCTTCAGTTCTTCGCGGATCTCTTTGTCGGCGCTCGTCATCATAGAAAGCTCTTCTTCCACTTCTCTACACCGCGGGAACTTGATCGACAAGCGGCAACACCTTCTCGTCCAGGGCTTCCACACCAAGATGGAGATGATCCAAAGATGAGCTTACGGATTTAGGAATTTTGAAAACTACCGGCTGAGGGTTAAAGCTTTATGCAGTTGACCGGCATAGAGAAGGCTCCTGCCCCCTTCTTTAGAGCCCCCCAGCCGCCTGACCATCACCATGGATGGCGAAGGGGAGGGCAACTGGCGCGCCCGGCAGGATTCGAACCTGCGACCTGCGGATTAGAAGACAGAGGCCGGAACCCCCACAAGCTTCATTCGGCCGGCCTCAGTCCCGGAGGCGGCTCATCGCTCCTGACTACCCTCCTGTCAGAGTAGAGGATGTTGTACTTGCCGACGTGCGGCGCGGGAACTTTGTCGGAAAGGGCGTTGATCTCGA
>JAHIZV010000221.1 GCA_018814445.1 Verrucomicrobiota bacterium
ACGGCCTGCGCGTCACAAAGAAAAGAGGAACGCCCCGCTTGCTGAAACTGCCGGAAAGATTACGCGCCTGGGTTTCCATCCCGCCGACGATCGGGTAGTAGCTCTCCAGCAGCATGCATACCCGCGGCCTGGCTTGCGATGGCGTGTTCAACCGATTTCCTGCCGGATCTGATCGCGCACTCTGGCGAGCGTCGCATCCAGATTGATCTCGGGCTTCCAGCCAAGAAGACTGCCGACCCGTGAGATATTCGGGACCCGTCGCTGCATATCCTCAAATCCCGGGGCATAGGCTTCGTCATAGGGAATCAGCGTTACATCAGAGGAACTGTCGGTCGTCTTCCTGATCTTCTCCGCGAGATCACTGATCGATATTTCTTCCTCACTGCCGATGTTGAACACCTTGCCCGTCGCATCCGGATGTACGCTCAGGCCCTTGACCGCCCGGATCACGTCAGCCACGTCACAGAAACACCTCGATTGCGTGCCGTCGCCGTAGACCGTTATGGTTTTCCCCCTCAGCGCCTGGCCGATGAGTCGCGGAATGACCATCCCGTACTGCCCCGTCTGACGAGGCCCGACCGTGTTGAAGAACCTGAGGATCACCACCGGAAGTCCGAACTCGTGCGCGTACGCGAGCCCGAGGAACTCATCGACCATCTTGCTCGCGGCGTAGCTCCACCGGTTCTTGTTCGTTGGACCGAGAAGCACGTCGTCGTCCTCGCTGAACGGGATCCGCGTTCCCTTGCCGTACACTTCCGAGGTGCTCGCGATGAGTATGCGGCATCCATACCGCAGGGCGGCTTTCAGGGCGACCTCGGTTCCGGTGACGTTTGTCTCAATCGTCTCCACCGGATTGTCGATGATTCGCTCAACACCGACGGCGGCGGCGAAGTGAATGATGATGTCCGACTCCGATGCCAGACGATCCAGAACCACGTCCGACATGATGCTCGAGCGCGTGAAGTGGAAGTTGGGGTGATCGAGCAGGTGCGCGATGTTGGACATACGGCCCGTCGAGAGGTTGTCGATGGCGAGGACGCGATGCCCCTCGGAAAGAAGTAACTCGCTCAGATGCGAACCGATGAATCCGGCGCCTCCTGTTACCAGGTACGTCAGACTCTCGGCCTGACTCAGTCTAGTTTCTCGATGTGGACTCATAAACCCCCTCATGACTGCGGGAAGAGCGTTGTGTTTTGTTTTGTTTTGTTTCGTGTTTGTATCTTTGACGCAGGTTTGCGGTCAAGCTTGGATGTTGACCCGCGGCGGCGGGGAATCATCGTTTCGGGTTTGCTTTGCTCAGGTTTCAGGTTTCGGGTTTCGGGTTTCAGGATCCCATTCAGAATCAGCATTGAGTCGCCAATCCTATTCCACTACCCTCTGATGCAACGATGACCGAGCGCCCGCAAACGAACGTGGAACGCACCGGAAGCAGAGGTTTCCGTGTTGCGTTGTTCATTCTTCTCACCCTCGCCATTGCGCTTCGCATCTTCGGGGCGTGGTGCTTTGCGTATTCCGCGAGTTCGGACCACGGCATTGCCTGCCTGATGGCGAAGCACATCGCCGAGGGCCGCATATGGCCCGTCTTCTACTACGGTCAGCCCTACATGGGTTCGCTTGAGCCATTCGTCAGCTCGCTCTTCTGCCGCGTCTTCGGATTTTCCGGATTTGCGGTTAATCTCGGAACGGCTCTCGCCGGGATCCTTCTGCTTCCCTTCATCTACCTGTGGGGACGGGATGCCGGCGGCCGAAGCGGCGGATTGGCCTCTCTCACTCTCTGCCTGATCGGGTCGCTGGTTTTCTACCAGTATCAGTGCTGGAGCTATGGCGGATACGCGATGCTGGTCCTGATCAGCACTGCTCTTCTCTGGCTCACGGCGCGCACGATCGAGAAGAAGCGTCGCCAGATGTCCACGCACCTTCACTATGTTGTTCTCGGGTTGCTCGCCGGAGTCGGCTGGTGGACAAGCCAGTTGATAACCCAGACGCTCATCGCCGCGGCCCTTTTGTACATAGTCGTGTTGCGAAGAAAAGCATTCCACCGCAAGGTACTGTCCGCCCTCCCCGCGTTCGTCGCGGGCAGTCTTCCGTTCTGGATATGGAACTGGAATCACGACTGGGCAACGCTTCGCTATTTCGCCGGCTCGACCGGCCGCAGCGAGTTCGGCGCAGGACTGCGCCGATTCTTCACCGACAGCTTTTTTGCGGCCATCGGAATCGGCGACACACCGCCCCCCTTCCGAAGCCCGGCCAATGTGCTGTCCGTGATTGTCCCGGCACTCATTCTCATCGCTCTCGCCGTGTTGATCGGAGAGATACGCAGGAACGGGCTGAGAGGAACTTCCATTCACCTGCTCGCCGCTTTCCTGCTCCTCGCGACTTCTGCGACCTTCTTCGCCGCAAGCACGTCTCGGTTCGCCGCGATCCCCGCGGGCCGCTACATGCTGCCGCTGTTTCCCGCCATAGCCGTACTTATCGGCCGAGCCACAGGCCACCTTGACCGCCGCCTGCCGTTCAAGCTGGGCTGGCTGCCATTGCTGTTGATGGTGGGATTTCAGGCCGTCCTTCTTACCGTCTACCTCGCATGGGGAACAAGCGGCCCCCCGCGCATGAAAACAGTCAGAGACTTTGGCGCGCTTCTGAGGAGGCTCGATATCAATACGGTGTACGCCCCCTTCACATCCCGGGGCCCCAACCACTCGCTCAACTACCTTCTGAATGAGGAGTTCGTCTTCTCCGATCCGTGTGACGAGCGTTATCCGCCCTACGCCGAGCAGGTCGAACTTGCTGCCCGCACTGCCGTCCTGTGCAACTACGATCATTTTGACGATTTCCTCGAATCTACTGGCGGTTCCGCAGCGACTGAAGGTGTCGAAGCACACTATGTAAGTTACAACGCCAAAGCGCCTGATGGCGGACTGGAAGAAATCTCTCCCCAGCGCTGGACTGCCGCAACAGATCCCCGCATCTCGGACGGAAACGTCGGCACGTTCTGGCATCCGTCGGGAACGGATGGAGAGAAGGATTGGCTCGAAGTCGGATTCCGGGAAGAGTTTGAGATCACGGCGATTCGCATCATCAGCCGTACGGGAAGATATCCTGGCACATGGCAGGTGCAGGCCGCCGACGCTTCCGGCGCATGGAGGGATGTGACGCCGGAGATGTCGGTACGGAGATACTTCTGGTCCGGACCGAAATTCTACCGGGGAGGGCGCACTTACCGTGTCGAGTGCCGGTTCCCGCCCGAACAGGCATCCGCGATCCGCATCCGCGTCGCTCCGGCCGCAACCGAGATAGCCGAACTGCAGATCTTCTCGCCGGGCACCGCCGCTGACTACTCCGTTGACGAACTGATGACGCTGATCGAGAAAAGAGGATTGAAGAATGTCTACAGCGATCGCTGGCTCGCGAACCTGCTCTATCAGCGCGACCTTCCGGGCGTCCGAGTCTTTGGTGAACCCTCGATTCTCTCGCGCACTTCTTCCCTGCTGCCTTCGAGGATCGAATTCACGCCGGACACCGGCTTCGTTGTGAACCGGGAGGATGCCCCCATGACGCGCCGAGTCCTGTCGGCCGCTGGAGTGGATGCAGAAGAAACCTCCATCGCACAACGGATTGTGTTCGACGAGTTCTCCGGAGATCTGAGTGGAGCCCCTGAACTGTTCTGGACTGGACGTACATGCGTGACCAGACACAGGGAGCCGGTCGATGCGACGCCGCAGACAGCGGTGAAAGCCGTCTTTGAAAAAGGAATTCAGTTCCTGGGCCTGTCCATCTCACGGCCGGACCCTGTGGCGGAAAGTGATCTTGCCATCAGCTACTATTGGCGCTGTCCGGCAACAGTGACAATCGACGATCTCGTAACCTTCGTGCACTTCAAAGGACCGGGAAACAGCCTCTTCCAGGACGACCATGCTCTCCTGGAGCATGTGGACACCTCGTATCAACGGAAAGATGAAGTCCTGGTCGAGAAAAGAACCATGCGCATTCCCGCTGACGCGATCCCCGGCGAATACGAAATAGCGCTCGGCATTTACGACAGCCGACCTCCGCACAAACGGCTGAGTGTAGAGACAGACCTCAATGTTCGCCGGCAAGCAGTGGTCATGCCAGTCCTTTTCACTGTCTCGCGGAGCAGACCGGCCAGGTAGCGCGTGACGGAGGGAGTGCTGAGAACTTGGTCCACAAGAGGTCAAGGAGTAGAGTGAATGCACGGTGACTAGAACTTCGCAGACAAAGACCAGCCCGTGGGTTGAGGAAGAGGAATGGCTCGATTGGTATCACCTCGATCCCGGCGAGCGATGGCACGAGACGGAGAAGCTCTGGGTTTTCTATCTGGAATCAGGAGGCACGCTTGACCCCGAACCCGATTCGCAAAGTCCTTTCAACGCTGATTTCCTTTCAGGTCCGGCACCTGCTCATGGGGGGACAGGCGTGAATGGCGCTGACTTAAGGCCACGGCATGCCTTACGGCATTGACTA
>JAHIZV010000014.1 GCA_018814445.1 Verrucomicrobiota bacterium
CCCCCGCCACCGGCGCGGGCGCGCCCATCCTCCTCAACCTGACCCTGCCGGTCACCCGCGTGGGGTTCGGTGTCTTCTCCTTCGATCCCGTCGAGCAGCTCGTCGGCATGCCCATCGCCGAGATCCTCTCCTCGCTCCTGCGGGCGCCCGTCTACAAGCGGCCCTCGGCGGCCGGGGTGGCCGTGGACGTCTACCCGCTGGCGCTGCCTGACGGCGAGGGCGCCATTGTGCCGCTCGGGCGCTTCGGGGAGCTGGGGTTCAAGGCGGCCAGGGGGCTTCTGCTGCTCACGGTGCCGCTCCAGGCGGCGGGGTGGGTGCAGCAGCGGTTCGCCGGCGCCATCGAGCGCGGGCCCGTGCAGGGGCCGAGCAGCGATGGGACCGCGCTGGTGGTCCACTTCGCGATCCGGCTGCGGCCTGGGATGAAGGCGGGGTTTCCGCTGGGGGTGCTGGGGGAGGTGGGGGTGGAGGCGGGGTAGGGCAGTAATTACACCCACCCATGCTTGACACCATGCCCGCTACGTGGTCTATTATTCCATGTCTCTTCAATGGGTGGTACAGAATGTCCCTTTCCAAACTGGTTCCAGCCTTTTTTCTCTCCGGTTGCTTCTCCACCGAACCCCAGTCTCCAGAAGAGAAGTACGCTGATGTCGATGAAGATGCTGCATGGGACATGTCGGCACCTCCAAACACCGTAGGTTCGGCTTCTGTAGAAGTGAGTCTGTCTAGGTGGGAATACGCCAGGTTCTCTTTCAACAAGCGTGCCGGACTACACTACAAGATCGGCTTGTCCGAACTTACTGGTGATCTTGATCTCTATGGCCACTGGGAGCCTGAGGTCGGAGTTTTCAACTACCAGTATTCCTCGCTTAATGGCGGTACTAACGAAGACTTTATCGAGTTTGACGCATCTCAAGATGGCATCTACTACTTGGCCGTTTTTGGGTACACATCTGGCAGTGGTCGCCTTACTTTGTATGTGGCTGAAGGGGACAGCGAAGAAGTTGAACTTGACGTGCCATATCTCAACCAGAATGACATACCCGATATCGGCTGGGCGGCTTGCTCTTCTACAAGCACGGCCATGGTACTTGCCTATCATGGGAAGATCTCCTCTTCCCAAAGCAGCATGATCGCTGCCGCTGAGGATGTCTTTTCGGAGACAGCGAATACCAGTGTTGGCCTTCGCAGCCGAGACATTCTTGCCGACTATCTGGTCGACGAATGGGGATTTCGCCAGGTATACTTCGATGATTCCGGCTGGGAAGACTTGTACAGTCGCATCAAGATAGAGATTGCCTCGGGTCGTCCGCTTATTCTTGGTTCCCGTTCGATCAATTCCGCAGGCCACTACATGGTGGTTGCTGGCTATGAAGGGTTTGAGTACGAAGACGCTGATCTGATCCTGAATGACCCGAACGGTGTATGGGAGAGCTACAACAGCTGGGATACCGATGCGTCAGGAAAGGGTGTGCATGTGGACTACACAGATTTCACAGCCCGTTCCGACGACGGGGTGTTCGTGATATGGCCTTAGAAATACGACCAGTCCTTTCTCTCGTGCTCTTGGCCCAACTTGTTGGGTGTACTGGTGTTCTCATCAACCCAGATGACGAATCTGTTTCTGGGGCATATGATGCTCCAAATTTCGCCCATGATGTTAACAACACCGCCGAGAACGCATCCGTTGCCGAGGATGAAATTAGCATCCTCCCAATACCTCTCGCAGAGATATCCTACTATCTTGAGGAAGTACCTCAGGAACTCAATGACGAGGTCTTCGCAGCGGAAGTCAAAGAAGCCCTCAACCAGTGGGAATGGGCGACTGATGGAAGAAGAATCTTCTACCAGGTGGCATCTTCGTCCGGGGCGGACTTGGTGATCGGTTTTCGCGCAGCCAAGCACGAGGAGGGTTGCGACAAGGGTTTCTCGTCAATGTCTACCATTGCTCATGTGTTTACCTATGACAATGGATGCATGGCCGGGATAATGCACCTAAATCGCGATCTGACGTGGACGATGAACGGAAGCAGTCGGTCTGGGACCATCGATGTCCGTACTGCAGTCATGCATGAACTCGGGCATGTGTTGGGGCTGGCGCATGTAAATGAGCCTGGCCACATCATGTACCCTTACTACCAAGGTGTCTTCAGAGGCTTGTCTGAACTGGACAGCTCCGACATCCAGGAAGTTCTAGACAACATGTGAGGAGTAGACAACGATGCGATTCGCCTTCATCCTGCTATCGACACTGTCTGGTTGTTTCGGCTACGACAATGGAGGTTTTTGTGGGGACGGGGAGATCAACCAGAGCGATGAATTTTGCGACGGTGATGAGTTTCGCGAGGCCATTACCTGTCAGGACTTCGGTTTCTTGAGAGGTCAACTTCTCTGCAACTCGGACTGTTCTGGTTGGCTCACCACCGAGTGCGAGAGTGAAAGCGACGACGATCCGATTTGTGGAAATGGGTATGTCGAGCCCGGTGAGGAATGCGACACCATAGTGCCGGATGGAATGGACTGTGAGCGTCTGGGCTATGATGGTGGCTATCTGGAGTGCGATAGAGACTGCACTTTGAACACGGATGGATGTACCGAAGAGGCGGATGCAGATGCCGATTCGGACTCAGACAGTGACACAGATAGCGACGCCGACGCCGACGCCGACGCCGACGCCGACGCCGACGCCGATGCCGATGCCGATGCCGACGCCGACGCCGACGCCGATGCAGATGCAGACTCTGATTCTGACACCGACTGTGGAAACGGAAGACAGGAAACTGGCGAGGAGTGCGACGGGTCTGATCTCGACGGCGAGACCTGTGTCACGCTGGGCTACGACTACGGAACGCTGTGCTGCACCAGTTACTGCACTTTCAATGAGTCGGGATGTGAAGTGGTTTCACCCGTGGTCTCGATCTCTCCACGTTCTGGACCAGCCGGAACCACTTTCTCGGAACCAGGGACTGGATTCTATCCCTCATCCAGTGCGACCCTTTATTTCCGCTATCCAGACGGCACGACACAGACGGCTACTGAAAGCACTAATTCATCTGGCAATTACTCCCATTCTTGGACAGCGAGTTCGTCGACTGCGCCTGGCGGATACACGTACTACGCGCGAGACGATACCACGGGGGAGACGAGTTCGTCGGTGTCCTTCACGATTGAAGTGCAGCCCGTCGTGAGTGTAAGCCCATCTTCCGGTTCTCGGGGTACTACTTTCTCTGAGCCTGGATATGGATTCACTCCGTCTTCAACTGCCGTGTTGTATTTCATTGCACCGGACGGCAGCGCCTATTCTCCGACCTATGTATCCACCGACGCAACAGGGCAGTACAGCCATTCCTACACGTCGACTTCTTCGAATCAGACGGGAACGTATCAGTACTATGCTGTGGACCAATCAACAGGGGAAACCAGCAGCATTGTCACGTACAGATTGTAC
>JAHIZV010000222.1 GCA_018814445.1 Verrucomicrobiota bacterium
CCCACACCCCCACTCTCCCGGCCCCCCAGGGTCAGTCACATGAATATTCATCACGCGGCGCAATGAATATTCAGTTACAGACCCTCCTCCCACTCCCACACCCCCACACAAGGGCGGTACCGGGTGGCCCCCCCCTCACATAACTTGACACTATCCCACCCTCACTTACACTTACGCACCGAGATTGATATGAGTAAGAAACCGTTTGAACGCATCGTCATTACCGGCGCCACAGGATTCCTGGGGCATCACGTCACCCCGGCGCTTCAGAGCGCATTCGACTGCGAGATCATTTCGCTCGGACGCAAGGACTACGATCTGCTGACTGCGGGCGCACCGCGCCGGATGCTGGATGATCTGAAACCGGACTGTCTCGTCCATATGGCGGCCAAGTCGGGCGGCATCATCGACAACAAGAACCGCCCCGCTGATTACTTCTATGAGAATCTGGCCATGAATACGGCCGTCTTTGAAGAAGCGTTCCGCTTCGGTGTAAAGAAGCTGCTCACGTTCATGGGCGGATGTTCCTACCCGTCAGACGCGAAGTCGCCCATCGGTGAGGACCAGATGTGGAACGGTTTTCCGCAGATCGAAAGTGCGGGATACTCCGTCGCCAAGAAGATCCAGCTTGTCCAATCCTGGGCCTGCCGCCAACAGCACGGCTTCAATTCGGTCGTTCTCGTCCCGGGCAACCTCTACGGCGAGTACGACAACTTCAACTGGGAACAGTCTCATGTGATTCCCGCGATGGTCCGTCGCTTCATCGAAGCCCGGGACGCCGGCGCCGCTGAAGTGGCCTGCTACGGCTCAGGAAGGCCCACGCGTGATTTCGTCTACGCGGGCGATGTCGCCGCCACCATCCCCTGGTTTCTGGAGAACTATGACAGCAGTGAGCCAGTGAACATTTCCAGCGGTACGCGCATTTCTATCAAGGAACTGGCCGAGACCATCAAGGATGTCACGGGGTACGAAGGCCGGATCGCCTGGGACACGGGGAAACCCGACGGACAGATCGACAAGATATTCGACGTAAGCCGGCTCAACTCACTGGGCCTATCCTGTAACACTTCGCTGAGAGACGGTCTGCAGAAGACGGCCGACTGGTTCATGTCCGCCCGCGAAAAAGGAGATGTCCGCCTTTGAAGGCAACTCCTGAATCCCCGGGACCGCGTTCTTGCATAGTCCTTGGAGCAAAAGGCTTCGTCGGCCGCGCGATTGCCGACGAGGGACGCAATCGCGGCTACGAAGTTGTCGAAGTCGATATAGACAACTACGACGGGTGTGTCGGCGCGTCGGCTGACATCCTGATCAACGCAAACGGTAATTCGAAGAAGTACCTTGCAAAAGAGGATCCCACGCTCGAGTTCGACCTGTCTGTTCGCTCGGTTATGCGCTCGCTGTTTGACTTCTCCGTGAAGCAGTATGTCCACCTCTCCACTATCGACGTATACTCGGAACGCACCGATCCGGCGGAAAACAGTGAAGAAGCGGTGATCGATATCGCAAGGCTCGATCCGTACGGGCTCCACAAGTACATGGCGGAGAGTCTTGTGCAACAGTATGCCCCGTCCTGGCTCGTCCTTCGCATGGGTGGTTTCGTCGGCCCCGGCCTTCGGAAAAACTCCATCTACGACCTTCTGAAAAAGCTGCCACTACGCGTCCATCCCGACTCGGAATACCAGTATCTCCATACAGAAGAACTGGCCCGCATCGTCTTCGACCTCGTCGAAGCCGGCAAGGAGGGAGAAATCTTCAACGCGGCCGGTGACGGAACTGCCTCACTCCGTGCTGTCGCCGACGAGATTCCTGACTGTGAGTTGAAGCTGTTCTCCGAGGATGTGGCCAAAGAGAAATACGAAGTGAACATCGGGAAGATCAAATCGTTCAGACCCATCCCGGGCACGGAGGATACCGTCCGCAGGTTTATCCGCGATGTAATAGACGGAAAGGAGTCTCTCGCGTGATCATTTCCCGCACACCCTTCCGCATCAGTTTTTTCGGCGGCGGCACTGACTTCCCGGAGTTCTTCCTGAAACACGGCGGATCGACACTTCTCACAACGATTGACAAGTACTGCTATATCTCCATCCACCGCCTTAGTCCCTTCTTCAAACATCGCTTCCGCGCAAGTTACGCGAAAACGGAATTAGTCCAGTCGCCCGAAGATTTTGAACATCCGCTCATTCGTGAAAGCCTGTTGATGCTCGGGATCGAAGACGGTCTCGAAATCGCGCACGTCGCCGACCTCCCCGGTCGCACGGGACTCGGATCTTCATCGTCGTTCACGGTCGGCCTGCTTCACTGTCTGCACACGTTCAAAGGCGAGACGGCCACTCCCGAAGACCTGACCCGGGAATCCATTATCGTCGAGCGGGAGCGAGTGAAAGACTCCGGCGGGCATCAGGACCAATATGCCGCCGCTCACGGCGGCCTGGTTCGTATCGACTTTTCTGACAAAGATCCCGCAGCCGTCCGCCGCCTTAATATCCATGGATCGCGGCTTCATGAGCTTGAGAACAAACTGATGCTCTTCTACATGGGCATAGAAAGCTCCGCCGAAGAAATACTCACGGAGCAGAAAAAGAGGTTCGGAACGAACGAGCGTTCGTTGCTGGAAATGCTGGATCTTGTCGACCGGGCCGAAGGCATTCTCTGCAGTGATGCCTCGCTCGACGAATTCGGGGACCTCATACATGAGACGTGGGAGAGGAAGAAATCTCTATCATCCGGAATCAGCACTCCCGCAATCGATGGCGCCTATGAAGTCGCGCGCAGAGCGGGCGCCCGCGGCGGAAAACTGCTGGGCGCCGGAGGAAGAGGATTTCTGCTGGTCTACGCGGGCGAAGAATACCAACCTGAAATCCGCAAACGTCTCGATCAGCTCCAGGAAGTCCATTTCGGGTTCAGCCCGGAAGGCAGCAGGATCATCTTTCAGACACCCGAGTCATGAGCGAAAGGAAACCCAGGATCGCTCTCTGGTTCCGTTACGGCCCGGCCGATCATACGGAACTGTTCCACGCGATGCCCGCGATCGTCGAGAGACTGGCCGGGGTCTTCGAGGTACACTACTTCGGACTCCGCACAGCTTCCGAGATCCCCGCGGTAATCCGAAGCAGTGCGGTCATCCACGCTCTCCCCTTCACCGTCGACCGCGCGTCTTCCCGTGACAAGGTCCTTAAGTCGCTTCTGTGGATTCTCTGCCTGCCCCTGATCGCCCTGCGCTGCCGGGTGATGAGAGTGCGCGCTGTGTATATTGATGAGAACATCCCGCTTGCCGCCCCGATCGCCAGAGTCTTCTACGGAAAGCGCGTGGTGGTCACCGTGGCGGATTTCTTCGGCGACATTTACCTGTCCCCCAATCCGCTTCTCCGTCCCGTCGCCGCAATGATCAAGGCGCTTGATTTCATGGTCTGGCGTCGCCTTCCACTGATCTTCACGCGCGCGAAGAGTACTATCAGCTATCTCGAGGAAAATGGCGTGCCGGTCGACCGGATACGCGCGGTCTACGATCCGTGTGATTCGTCCGTCTATCATCCCCTGGACAAGACGGAACCCAGAAAGGCGATGGGCCTCCACAAGAACCACGTGGTCCTTGTTCATCACGGGATTCTTCATCCCAACAAAGGGAATGACCGGATCATCCGCGCACTGGCGCCCCTGCGCGAACAGTATCCGCACCTCCGGTATCTTCTTGTAGGCGACGGCCCTGAACTCGCCGCCTTGAAACACCTGACAGCGGAGCTTGGCCTGGAAGAAATGGTGCTCTTCACGGGATGGCTGAGCACTCTCGAAGAAGTCAATCGCGCCTTGAACGCCGGCGACATCGGCCTCGTGATGCGCACCGGAAGTCGCATGGACGACTTCCATATGACCGGAGCGCTCGTCCACAGCATGGCCTGCGGACTTCCCGTACTCGCGGCCAGGCTCGGAGGCGTGACGGAAGTGGTCAGAGAAGGTATATCAGGCCTTCTTTTCGATCCCGACAACATGGACGAATTCAGGAAGAAACTCGTGATGCTGATCGAGGACGAGCAACTGCGGTATCAACTCGGTGAGGAGTCTCTTTCACTTTCAGCAAGGCTCTTTGATATGGAGCACGTAACGCGCGCAACGGTCGAGGCGCTCACACAGGTGGCAGGAAATGCGAACTGAGGATTTGACGGCAGTGATATTGCTGGGAGGCCGGGGAACCCGGATTCAGGGACTCTATCCCGACCGCCCCAAGGCGCTGGTGCCGGTTGCCGGAAAGGCGATCCTGCAGTGGCAGATCGAGTGGCTTCTTGATGCCGGAATATCGCGTGTGCACCTCGCGGCAGGACATATGTCGGACAAGCTTGAAGAGTGGCTGAAGACCGGCCCCGTGCCCGATGCCGACATCACGATTGCGACGGAACCGGAACCGATGGGCACCGGGGGAGCCTTGAAGTGGAACCTTCCGCATGTGGGCAGATCTCCTTTTCTCGCCGTCAACGGCGACAGCCTCGCCCCGGAGCTTGATTTTACCTATATGCTGGACGCCCATAACTCCACTGACGACGCCGAAGTGACGATGGCCGTGGCGGAGATCAGGTCGGCTGACCGTTATGGCACGGTGGAGTTCGATGACGTGGGCCGCATCACGGCCTTCCGCGAAAAGGAGCCGCGAGAACATGGCTGGATCAACGCGGGAGTTTATCTTATGAATACTTCCGTTCTCGATGATATCGAGGATGGAAAATGTGTCTCACTGGAGAACGAGGTCTTCCCTGAACTGTCGCGAACGGGTACGCTCTTTGCGCATCGGACGGATGGACGGTTGCTGGATATGGGTACGGAAGACGGACTGAAAGCCATGGAAGAATATCTGACGAAATGACGACGATTCTGCACTATATGTGGCGCCTGTTTGACGCCGTTCCTGAGGGTGTCTTCAAGATGAGAATGCGCTTCTTCCTCGCCTTCAACCCCTTCGTGCCCTCCTCGATTCGACGAATGAGCCCCGTCCGCGCGAGCATCAATAACTACGTCCCGCATGCAGGTGATATCGTTGTAGACGCCGGAGCTTTTCCCGGCGACTACACGGTCTACGCCTCGCGCAAGGTCGGGCCTGAAGGCCGGATCGTCGCCTTTGAGCCGAATCCTGTGAATTTCAAACAGTTGAAACACCACGTTGAGGCGTTCGACCTTCAGAACGTCACCCTTCTTCAGAAGGGACTCTGGAGCAAAGACTGCACACTCAAGATGGCGGGAGCGGGCGTCGATACGCACGTGGTGGAGAATGGAGAGCATGAAGTCGAACTCGTTTCACTCGACAAAGAGCTGCAACGACTGGGCATTCACAAAGTCGATGTGATCAAGATGGATATCGAGGGGGCGGAAATCAGGGCTCTCGAAGGCGCTCACAAGACGCTGATGGAGAATGATATCCACCTCGCCATCGGCTCCTATCACGAGTTTGAGGGTGAAGTGACCAAAGATAAGACTGAGCACATTCTGAAGTCGCTCGGATACAAGTACTTCACCGGTTATCCTGAAAGACCGAACACCTATGCCTGGAAAGAACACCCAGCGGCGGGCGAAACTCATGGCGCCGGAAGCACCCATTTCTGATTCGGTCTGCATCGTCGTCCCCTTCACCGAATGGCACGAGTGGGTTCTGGACTGCGTACGGGAATGCGACAAGCTCGAAGAGGCCAATGCCACGATCTGGCTGCTTCCGAACGCGGCGCCCACTCCCGAATGGGAGGAACGTTTGAAGGCTCTGGAGGCGAAGATTCCGGTTCACATCGAACCCACCGGACCCGGAAATCCCGCTGTTAAGAGAAATGTTGCTCTGAAGAAATGCCACGCGCGGATATTCGGCTTCATCGATTCCGATGCCTTTCCCCGGTCCGACTGGATTAAGAACGGTCTGGCCCTCCTTGAGGACGACGTCCCGCTGGTGACTGGACCGAATCTCACTCCGACGCATGACCCCGTGTCGCGCAGGGCGTCAGGTCATGTCATGGAGAGTCGCTTCGGATTCGGCGCTTCTTACATACGACACACGCCGGTGTCGCGACAATTCGTTCACGAAATGCCCACCTGCAACATGCTTTATAGACGCGTCGATGACCTGCTGTTCCGCGAGGAACACGATACAGGTGAGGATATGATCTTCTGCTCCGAGGTGCGGGGAAAGGGATTCAGGATCGTGTACGATCCGGAGTTCGTCGTCTATCACCACCGGAGAAACATTTTCCGTCCCTTCATGAAACAATTCTATTTCTACGGACTCGACAAGGGGCGCTTAACCCGCGGCGGATCTGACGTGGCGCATGTCTGGCAATCTCTGCCGGCAATGATCACTCTTTACCTGCCCATCGCCGTGCTGGTGTGGCTGATACCCCTTCCGCTTTGGCTTACAGGCCTCTTCTCCGTGCCTCTTCTTGCCTATGCGGGCATTATCCTGTTTGAGAGCATCAGGCTCTCAACTGCCGCGAAGGAGATCGTCCCGACTATCCTGTCCTTCATTGCAGGACACCTGAGCTACGGATGGGGGTATATAAGAGGATTCGTGGTTCCCGGCCCGGTTTCCTGACTCAGGTTTGCTGCGCGCCGCTCCCGCGACGCCTGCCCTCCGGGACACGCCACGGCGTGTCTGCTCAGGTTTCAGCTCCTCCGAGATCCCACCGCAATCCAGATCGCCGCGCCAAGGCAAACGGTCATGCCGAAGATCTGGATCCACAGGGAGCGCATTTCGCTGCTGTATTGCAGAACCACTTCGTGTGTCCCTGCATCCACATAAACGCCCTGCTCGATGTAGTTACAGCGCAGAAGGTCTACCGCCCTGCCGTCGACTTTCGCGGACCACTTCGGATCGAATTTCGTCGTGGCAAGCACGATGCCGGGGCTGTCGCTGACCACGGTCAGGGCAATCCTCGTCCGCTTGTGCTCATCCACCCTCAACGTTCCCGATCCTGAAACAGGCGGCTTGGCTTCAAGCGGAGTGTCGGAAGACACGATCACTCGTTTTCTCGGATCAAATTCAGGTTTTGGAAGCATCCGCAGCGCCACGTCATCCGGAAGGACCTCCCAATCCTTCAGGAACGAATAGCGCGGAAGAGCAGATTTGAACTTCAACAGATAATGTTGAGCCGGTTGCATCTCGTTGCCCTGGGCCACGGCCATTCCTCCCTGCACGGGAATGACATTGAACCCGATGACCGGCTCGAACATGGCGGCCATATTCGGATCCTTCTGTATCTGCTGAACAGTCTGTACCGGAGCAAACACATAGCCAACGGAAGATAACTGCCAGAGCCGGGGAGCCGCGTTCCCGACTGCGGCGAGGAACTGTTTGTAGTCCTCCGGCATCCGGGGCATCTGGGTCACGTTGAACGCCCTGATCCCGTGATAAGGAAATGCTATCGACAACCAGTGATTGTAAAAGCCGTTCTGGTTCAGCATGTACGTCGTCTGATGATTCAGGTTCTGCTTCAGATAGCGTGTGACCACGTTCTCGCCGACATTCGCCTCAAGACTCATCGGCTTGATGTAGTGCTTTGACAGGCTGAGGACATCCAGAATCACCACAACGATCAGCACCCACGGCAGAGCCTTCAACGAGCGCTCATCCTGAGAGAATGTTGGACGTACAAGAAGACCCAGACCGCCTGCGGCCAGGAGGGTCAGGAGTCCGCCGTGAAAGAGCGCCTTGTATATGTTGGCTACAATCACGGGAGCCGCGGTGCCCCACCCGTCAGACTGGAAGGCTCTTTCCCGCGCACCGGTCGTGAAGTAGGTCACAAGGCCGAAGAACAGCATGAGTCCGCCGAGAATCGCGATAACGATCGCGAAGGCTTTCACCTTCTTCGCCGTCTCGCCACTCCATGTTCTCGCTGTGGAGATAGCCAGGTGCAGACCATAGCCGGCGAGAATGGCCAGGCCGACCTGGAAGACCTGCAGGAACTTGTTGGGGTTTCGAATCGATGAGACGCCCGGGAGCGCATAGAAAACGCGATAGAGAGGAAAGTACTTCCCGAACGCCAGCAACAGCGCCAATACCGTTGCCACTCCCCAGAACGCTACATCCTTTGACCACTCTTCGTCCTTCCGCCTGCCGACAAATAGGAAGAACACGGAGAAGATACCGAAAGCAACAGGTATGGCGCCAAGGTAGGTGTTCTCCAGTTTGAAATTCCGGAAGCCCTGTTTGGTCTTCTCCCAACCAGCCGAACGCCCCATGCGGCCACGATACGGTCCTTCCGGCTCGCCCGACCTCCAACCCGTAATTCCCGGCGCGACGAAGGCTATCGTTTCCTCCGGAGGCCAGCTCCACTGCGTGGCAAACTCCCACTGCTGTGAAGCCTGCATCTGCGGATCCTCCGCCGTTGTCGGAGCCTTTCCTTCTGTGGCAAACACGTAGATATTCAACAGAGCCATGCCGCCGACAAGGAGCGCGACCACCAGCATCGGGATCAGCATCGAGATGATTCCCTTCACATCGAGCCCGCGTGTCCGCAACAACGCATAGATCGCGTAAGCCCCGACGAAGAGACCGAAGAACAAGGCCAGATCCGGCTGCTCCAGGAACATCGCGCCCGCCGCGCCGCCCGCGAGAACCGCCCACGCAACACGCCGCCGCTGAACAGCCATCTCAATGCACCAGAGCGCCGCGGCAGAGAACATTAGAACGGCGAATTTTGAATTATGACCCGCGTACGTCAGCGTCAGGTTGGACCCGAGCCAGTAGGCAGTCAGCCCGGCAAGAGCACAACCCGCCCAATTCACCTTGCGTTCACGCAGGAACAGGACAAGAAACAGCGAGGCCAACCCAAGATCTATCCCATGAATCCAATCGACGTACACGTTGAGAGGCAAGATGGTCAGGAGCAGATATGTCCAGTTGAGCGCGAGAATGCCACCCCCTCCCAGCAGCGGGTATTCGGCCCAGTAGGAGAAGAACCCCTGTGGGAGAAACATCTTCCCGTACGCTTGATCGCCGATGTTGTTATCCGTAGTGAACAACACGACATCGGAGGGAATAACCACACGGAAGACCACAAGCGCAACAAGGAGGGTCCCGGCCAGAAAGAGAAGCAGGGATTTCAAGTCATACGGACGGTCAATTGAGTTATTCATATCGGGATTCCCTTAATGCGGTTTCGCGGAAGATAGCAACGCGGCGATCAGATGCCAAGAGGCAAGGACCACAGGCTGTGTGCGCAATGTTCCGCACATTCTAAGTCCAGAATCACCGTGAAGGGATACGAGAAGTACCCCACAGGGGCGATGCTACATCCCCATTAACCATTCCCCATCAGCCATGGGTCATGATGCGTCTTTCTTACATGAGCGGTCGGTCACCCGGCGCTCCGAAAACGAACGGCGTGAACGCTCCGGCGGAAGTGCCATGTATATACCACCGCAGTGTCGATGGACGGAATACCGCCTTGTCAGCCAAGCCGTCACCGTCGTAGTCGCCCGGTATTGGAATATCGCCGGTAATGCCGTACGGGATGATCGGCAGCATCCCGTCTGTGCTTCCGCGAATGATCCACGCACCGTTGAACGGCCGGAATATCCCCAGGTCGGCGCGCCAGTCGCCGTCGTAGTCCGCGGGGATGGGCTGATCACCCAAACCTCCGTAACTCACCGGAGGGAATGCTCCGGTCGCACTGCCGAAGATGTACCATGTCATCGTCGTCGGTCTGAGCACGGCGAAGTCAGCGACCATATCCCCGTCAAAGTCAGCAGGCACCGGCACATCTCCGGGAGCCCCAAAGACAATCGGCGGAAAGGCCCCAACCGAAGTGCCGTAGACATACCACGTCATTGTCGAAGGACGGAATACGGCCACATCAGAAATGCCATCGCCATCGTAGTCCGCCGGGATCGGAATATCACCGGGCGCGCCAAACGCGAAGGGCGTCATGAAGCCGGCCTGCGACCGGTAGATGAACCAGGTCATCGTCGAAGGACGATAGATGCCGATATCGGTTATCCCGTCCGCATCGAAGTCACAAGGTGTATGCGGTCGATTACCGAACTCCTGGTAGAGTTCTAAGACCTCGTTGGACGCAAGCGGTCGTTCGTATATCCTTACTTCGTCGACAAGTCCCTTGAAAAATTGAGGCGACTGAGGCGCTGCGCCGACATTCAAATTCCCCCCTCCATTGTAGGGCAACGCAGGATTTATGCTCCGCGCCCCTTTGTACTTGCCATCAACGTAGAGGGACTGTTGCGTTCCCTCGTAGACCAGGGCAATATGACCCCACTGGCCACGGATATCATAGCCGTAGTACCAGGGACCGGGAGATGCGTCATTGGCAAAGTCCCAGAGATCAAAGTTGACGCCATTGTAGTTATAGCCGAAGTTGAAATTACTGCTCAGACCCAAGAATCCTGAATATGGATACGGTGATCCGGGTCCAGTCGGCTTGATCCAGGCGACGACAGTGAATGTGCTGCCCAGCGTAGGCACAAAGTTTGAAGACACCACATAGTCGTTTGAACCATCGAACGAGTAGGCTCCGACTCCAACCGCGGACGCGGTACTCCAGGAAGCACCTGAGACCACGCCGGTATTGCCGTTCCCACTGTCATCCGTAACAACAGTCCCGTCATTCTTATCAAAGCTGTAGTAGAGCAGCAGTCCCGTTTCGAGGCTGTCCGCGCTGAACCGGGCCTGGATGGTCCGCGCCTGGTCCATCGTGACGGTCAGAGGATTCACACTTTCCTGGCCGGCAGGAACATCACCAACCCACTGATCGAAACTGTATTCCGTATCAGCAGTCGCAGTGATCGTGATGTTAGAACCTGCCTTGTGCCAGCCGTCGCCCACATTCACAGTTCCTCCATGACCTGCCGCAGTATCCAGATAGTACTGTGCAACCCAGTTCCATGTGATGCTCGACGGCTGTGTGAGAACAAACGAAACCGTTGTCGTCTGTCCAAACAACGGTACATCACCCGTCCCGAGCCACGCTGTGGAGATATATCGCAAACCTCCGACCGGTGTCGTTGGCGAAGTTACCGATTCAGTTACCGGTGTCCCGGCAAGGACAGTATTGGTTCCATAGGGATACGGAGAAGGAGTGTCCGCGTTGACCGGCCACCCATCCACAACAAAATCGAGCCACACGGGCAGATTGCTCGAACCTGCAGCGTACAGCGCGGATACCTCGTTAGATGACAACGCGCGGTCATGGATCTTAACCTCGTCAATCAGCCCGTTGCCGAAGTATGAGCCTACTTCGTCGACACGGCCGACGTAGAAAGGTCGCGCGGTCGACTTAATCATTGCCGGCAGAACACCATTCTGCGCCGATATAGCCTCTTCGGATCCGTCCACGTAGAGTTTCATCTCACTCCCTGAATACGTGGCAGCTACAAAATGCCATGCATCGTCATCGAGAACGCTCGTCGCAATGCTGTATGCCACCTCATCATTGGCGACAGTCGCCTGGAGTTTGCCCGAATTTGCAAGTTGCATGCTGAAGCCGCCGTTGTCGGCGGGCCCCGTATAGTGTAGTTTCGAGACAATCCTTTCGTGGATTGAGGATGGAGGAATTTTGATCCATGCCGTCATCGTCAACGCGTCCGTAATGTCAAGACTGGGGCTGTTTGAAGCGGCGATATAGTCCTGCTCCGACCGCACGAACTGATATGCCCCGCTCGACAAACCTTCGACGGTCCACGTTGCGCCATGGACCGCACCTGTGTTGCCCCGGCCGCTCAGGTCCGTAACGATTCCTCCCTCGTCTGTTGCGAAAGCGTAGTACAGCACCAGACCCGCATTCACATTCGCAGGCTCGAAAGTCGCCGTCACCGTACGATTCGAGTCCATCATGAGAACGAGCGGATTGTTCGTCTCGCTCCCGCCCGGCACATCACCCGTCCATGCGTTGAACATGTAGTTCGTGTCAGGAATCGCCGTGATGGAAACAGCCGCGTTGTTCGTATACCAGCCGTCATCGGTGTCCACGCTGCCGCCGGCACCGGCGGCTGTGTCGAGATAGTAGTCATTCACTGCACTGGACGCACCGGACTCGTACAGACTCCAGACCTCATTGGAACCCAATCCCCTGTTGTAGACCCGCACCTCATCCATCACACCGGGGTAGAAAAGTGAAGGCACAGCATCAGCTGTGGCCCCTATTCTTGGATTCGTACTGGTATGTCGGATGTTCAGAACAATGTTCGTTTCGCGAATCTGAACCCCGTTCA
>JAHIZV010000223.1 GCA_018814445.1 Verrucomicrobiota bacterium
CTGCCTCCTTCCGAACAAAGCTGCAAAAACTGGCCGTTTAAATCGGGACACCTCTACGCCGAGAGATGGGCTACCGAACAATCAAAGACTTTATCCAGAAAAAGGGAGAACTGCTTCTGATAGGTAATTGACAAACCACATGCCTGTACTTCATGGAGTAGACGGAGTCCCACCTGAATCCATCAACATGGAAGTTATCGAGCCACATGCGGAAGTTGTCGCGGATATAGTCCTGCACTTCCTTGCGGCCGTAATCCGGTCGCGTTTCCCCCCAGAAAGTGTAGCGACGGTCATCCTGGTAGAAGTAGATGCCGCCGCGCCCGTTCTGGTTCCATCCATCAAACTGCCAGAGCAGATTGTCAGTCGGCCCGTAGTGATTGTGAACCATGTCGAGGAGAACGGCTATGCCGCGCTTGTGACACTCGCGGACAAAAGTCTTCATTCCGTCGGGTCCGCCGTAGTCCGTTTCCACGCAGAACGGCATGGCCGGGTTGTAGCCCATGCTGTGCCCTCCCGCAAACTCGGCCACGGGCATGAGCTTCACCGCGTTAACGCCCATTTCCTGAAGGTGGTCGAGTTTCGTCAGCGCATCATAGAAAGAACCTGGCGTCCAGCCGTTGGACTGAGCCTTAAAAGTCCCCACGTGCATCTGGTAAATCACTAGATCGTTGAACCACGGACGCCCGAAGCTGTCCCCCTGCCAATCGAACCGGGAATGATCATAGATGCTGCAGTTGCCGTTGGAGTGATAGAGCTTCTGCGACCTCGCGTCGACCCGATCGAATGTGAACCCGTTTTGTGTGATGACATACTTATAGTCTTGTCCATGGACTGCGCCGGCAATGTCCGCAGACCAGTGGCCGTCTCCCTGATTGCCCAGGGCCATAGTCGCCCAACCACTGAAAGCCCCCTTAACGCCGACGAAGGACGCGTTCGGAGCCCACACACGAAACGTGGTGCCTCCATCGTATGGAATCGCACCCATGCCGGGCCGTGTGGATTGTGATAAGGAAGAAGATGCAGTGAGAATTATGAATGTCGCGATAAGTGAAGCGGCTGAGGGCCAGCGGGACATCATGTAATCTCCCTTTGCATGGCATGTAGTATACTACTTAAACGTTTAGTCGTTAAGAAAAAAGCGTTACAATGAATGTGCTAAACCTGCGAGGGTGGCGGAAGACCGATGCTGTTCTCGCCGTATTTGCTCCGAATATCATCGATCGTGCGGCTCAATTTCTCCTTGCGGTCGTCTAACCCAGGACCGCCGAAAAGATCCAATTGACTGCTCGGAAGATCACCCAGACGGCTCACTCCGAAGCCGACAAGCCTCACCGGCTTTGAGAGGTCCTGTGCCCGGAGCATCTCCAGCGCCACGACGCGGAATCTGAACGTGTCGCAACACGGCGAACCAAAAGACTTCTGCCGGGTGATCGTTTGAAATCCCTTCCACCGCAATTTCAGGTGCGCAACGGACGCGTAGCGTTCAGCCCGGCGCAACCTGCCCGCAACATCATCAACGAGATCACAAAGAATTTCTTCAACGCGCGCCCTATCGGAACAGTCTTCGCTGAAGGTATACTCCCTCGACATGCTTTTCTCATCGTACTCCAGTTCGATTTCCCTCACGTCCTCGCCGAGAGCAAGACGAGTGAGATGGGCGGCACTGTGTTTGCCGATGATTGAGCCCAGACGTTCCCGGGATATTTCCTGCAGGTCGGACACAAGATGAATCCCCGCCCTATCGAGAATCTGCCCCGTCACCTTGCCCACACCCCAGATACGGCGCACCGGCAACGGAGCCAGAAACTCGCGTATCGCGGCCGGTGATTCCGGGACAACCGTCAGGCCGTCGGGTTTGTCCATATCGCTTGCCAGTTTCGCGAGAAACTTATTCGGAGCTACGCCGACTGACGCCGTCAGACCCGTTTCTTCTTTGATGGCAGACTTGATCTTCTTCGCGATCTCGGGCCCGTCTCCGTATAGCCGCCGCGAACCCGTCACATCGAGAAACGCTTCGTCTATGGAAAGAGGTTCCACGAGCGGCGTGAACCGCTCCATGATGCTGAGTATCTGTTTTGAGACTGCGGAATAGAGAGGTCCGTTGACTGGAACGAAGACAGCGTGGGGACATCTCCTCTTAGCTTCGCGCGAAGGCATCGCAGAATGAATCCCGAACTTCCGCGCTTCATACGATGCGGCGGAAACAACGCCGCGCTCATCCCCGGCCGCCCCCACCACCACGGGCCTGCCGCGCAGTTCAGGATTGTTGCGCTGCTCAACGGACGCGAAAAATGCGTCCATGTCGACGTGTAGAAAGACCCGGTCCATACCGGAGGTTACGCCATTCCAGCGAGAAGGTCTATGCGGCAGCGCCTTTGACGGGTCGATGTGACGGAGATGTGCGGGAGTTCCGCCATTCGCATGCACCCACACTCAACTACTTCTCAAGCGCTGCTTCGAAGTTGATGCTGATCTCTACATCCGTCCCGACTACGAGACCGCCGGTTTCCAGGGCTTTGTTCCAGGTCAATCCGAATTGCGTTCTGTCGATCACGGTAGAAGCTTCAAACCCAATCTTCGTATTACCCCAGGGATCCGTAATGGGGCCGCTCAGGCTGTATTCCAATGCGACTTCTTTCGTCACGCCGTGAAGAGTCAAGTCGCCGACGAGAACATCTTTGCCGCCACGCTGCTCTGTGCTTTTTGATGCGAAGGTGATCTCCGGGTAGTTGGCGACAGCAAAGAAATCAGGCGTACGGAGGTGGTCGTCCCTGTCCTTGTTCCCAGTATCAATGCTCGCGGCCCTGATCGCGGCAGTCGCACTAACCAACGCGTTTTCATCGCCCAGAGTGAGCGTGCCGTCGAAGTCACGGAATTCGCCCCGGACTTTGCTTATCACCAGGTGCTTCACGGCAAATCCGAGCGAAGCGTGGCTTTTGTCGATGGAGTATGTCTGCTCAGCGCCCGTCGTTCCTGCGGCCAGCACCGCAAACATGACTACTGCTGCCAATAAGCGACTAGTACTATTCATATATGTGTCTCCCGTATTCACTGGTAGAATCCGCTATGCCGTTACGCCTGTATGGTCGTGACGACCGTCATTAACTTACACTACCGCGCCGCCTTTTCCACCCGCGTTGTTTGAACAGGGATAGTTCTTTATTCTCCCGCCCACGTGGCCTACAGTTTCCCAAGTGATTCCGAGGAGGACCCATATGAGAAAACGTCTGATTTCCTTCATCATATTGCTGGCGATAGGCTTCGCTTCGGCCGCCTTGTGCCCCGCCGCCGGGACGGCGGAAGCGGCCTCTTCTCCACCCCCTCTAAAGGTGGGCGTGACTCCCAACGCCGCGCCCATTGTCTTCATGCAGCAAGGCAAAATCATGGGCATCGAAGCTGATCTGGCCGGCGCACTGGCTAAAGCGCTGAACCGCAAACTCGAATTCGTAGAGCTGGAGTGGAACAGTCAGATCCCGGAACTGAAAGCCGGTACTATCGACATCATTATGTCCGGCATGTCTTACACACGAACCCGGGCTGAAGAAGTCGCCTTTACGGACCCGTATCTCACGGTCGGTCAAATGGTCCTCATCCGTCGTGACGACAGCGAGAAGTACAAACAACCCGAGGACCTCCACGTCCTGCGGGGCCGGGTGGGAGTCGAAAAGGGGACGACGGGTCAGTTGGTGGCGGAACGCGTATTCCCGGAAGCTGATATTATTGAGTACAGTTCGCCGGAAGAAACTGCCGCCGCTATCATCGTCATGGAACTGGATGCCGCCGTACACGATGCGCCATTTGTATGGTGGCTCGCATCGTCACACAGAACAGAGAATCTGTCCTTTCTTCCTTTTGCTCTGACGGAAGAGTATCTCGCATGGGCGGTCAGAAAAGATGACGCCGAACTTCTATCGTCTGCGAATCGGGTGCTTGAAGAGTGGCGGCAGAACGGCGAACTGACCGAGACTATCCGGCGGTGGCTGCCTTCCGGACTCTAACCTACTCCGCATCCGGTTCTCTCACCTCAACACGCGGGGATTTATTGGCGGACTTGCCGCCCGATTCAGACTGCAAATCCTTTTTGGACTTGGGAAACGGCATTGTGGCAAGGATATCCTCTGCCTTCTCCCACTCCCTGTTCCAACGCTCTTCCGATTCCGTTCGCCAGGCACCGGCACTATCAAGTCCTACGGTCGCGGAACCTGTCGCAGCGACGCCCTGCCCCAATTCCTTCGCGGCATCCGTTACCGTTCCTGCCGCTTCTCCAATGGTGCCGACGGTAGCACCTTTCAATCCCTCGCCCATTTCTGACAAGTCGGCCGTTGCCGCCCCTTTCACTGTCTTGAAAATGCCCTTCCCCAGCGCCCCGACAGTTTTTGCGGCCCCCATCCCTACGGCTCCCACTGTCTGCACCGCCGCCTCACCGGCCTCCATGCCGGCACCGCCGACGTTGCCGACAAGGTTCCCGACGGAACCACCGAAGCGCCCAAAAACGGCAAACAGGGCGCTCGAGGTGTCCGGTTTGGGTTCTCTGGGCGTGCCGCTCACTCCGATACCGAGATTGGCTCCGGCGCTTTTGACCCCAGCCTTGACGTCCAGCAAGTCGGGCGCCATCGCAATATCTGCATGCACATCAAGACAGTTTCCTCCCAGGGCTTGAGAGACCCCCGCAGGCACGACAGATGAAAGAGGCCCGAGTTCCACCCCGCTGACGCGCACGACCCCGTTAAGCGCGGGAACATCGGCCCCGAGAATCCCGACCTTCGCCTTGACACCTATATGCCCGGTTCCCAGCGGCGCCTGCAGCATCTTCGCCGTAATCAACACACCTCCGGGAAGGACTTCCTCATCGCTTCTGGAAGGATCAAAGATAACGTTCGTCACGCTGATATCGATAGGCGACAGATCAACCCTCAATGGTTTCTCGTAGGAGCGGTCTATCATCGCAAAGGAAAGATTCTCAACGTTCAACTGCTCCAGAATGACGGATAGATCAACGGGTTCACTCTGACCTTCCGCTTTTTCGGAAGGTTCGATTTCGCCCTCACTCACTTCCCCTCCGGGCGCAGATTCGCCGGCCGGCTTCTTTTCCCCGAGCAGTCCAGTGTTCATCTGCCCTTCCTTGTCTCGCTGGAGATAGACGGATGCGTCACGCAGAGTAATCCGCTGAATCATAATGGGCTTCGACAGAAGCGAACGCACCCCCAGCTTCACACTCAGGAAAGGCACAGACAGAAGCGGGCTCCCTTCAAAACCCGACGGCTGCTCTACGACAAAGTCTTTCACTGAGACGTAGCCTCCGAGAAGACTCAGGTCAATATCTCCGACATGAACGTCGGTTTTCAGGATGTCCGGAAGCAAACGGTTGGCTGTCTTCACTACGATCACCGGCAGCGCAAGCCTGATAGCGACAATCACCACGACGAGAACAATCAGAATGTTGCGCAGCACGTTTCGTTTTGGTCTTGAATTACTGTCCGGCACGTTGATCTCCTTACTTCGGCTCTAATGATCGCATACTGATAATTCTACCATTTTAGCGTTCGCGCAACTGTGAATCAGACTTCTTGATGGGGTGACAGGTTCTATGCCCGTCCTGCACGCAGGCTGGGCTGGGGCAGTTTTCGAATCCGTTACGTACTACGGAAGCAAGACCTCGACGTTGTAGTAGCGCTTCGCAGCCGCCGACGGGGGGGGTGCCGTCATGGAACCATCGTCAGCCCACTGAACTTCGGCGCCCGTGCCGGCTATGGGCGCACCTGCAGTGGCTTTGATCCAGGAACCGCTGTCGAGGGTACTGTCACAGTACCACACGTGGTACCAGCGTCCGACGGCCGTATCGAATCGCAGAACTACTCCGGAACCGTTCTGCATTTGGGCGCTGAACGAGAGTCTGCTGTTAGCGTCTTTCGGTTCTGTGTTCGCGACATACTCCTCCCAGTCTTTCAGACCGTCCTTGTCCCAGTCCGTCGTCTCGTCGGCTGTTGTCGTATCATTGAACTTGGCCATCTCCCATGAATCAGGCATGCCATCGTTGTCTGTGTCCGGATCACTGCTTGTCGCCGTAAAACTCATGGTAAAGGTAAAGTCATTGGTACCTACGACCTCGACCTGGTGAGTCTGCGCCTGATTTCTCATTACAAGGGTGTCAAAGTCATGACCGGCGCCCGGATCATCATCAACGGCCGTCGTATTGAATCCCGCGCTGTTCCCGGAGTTACCGTAGCCGATCGTGATGCCGACAGACGCCTCGCTGCTATTGTTGACCAACGTCATAACACCGCCCGCGTGCTGTTCCCCGCTGAGATTCGCCTGACCTCGGACGAGGAGGTCGTACAGATTCGGCGACAGGCCATGGCGGACATAGATCGCCTGTCCCGTCAGGTCACCCGAAGTCTGATAGCGCACTTTTACATCCTCGGAGAACGGGTCAAGTGAGACCTGTTTCTGAATCTTCCCGTCGCTGGAAGTAATGGTCCACCCGTTTGACTCCGCCGCAAACGAGTAGAGTTCGTTCACATAAGCAGTCGTTCCGGCCCACCAATCCTTGAGAGCGGATGTACGGAAAGATTCGACAGACCCGCCACCGCTTACGTTCCACGCGCCCTCTTCTTCCGTCTCCCGGCCCGCATAGGACACCTGATTGCCGATGACCTGGTACGCTTTTCCGCTTGCTGTGTCTCGAACCCACGCGCCAACCATGCGCCCGCCAATGCGCTCGAACAGTGCGATGATCCGATCATTAAACAGTAGATACTCATCTTCTCCATCGAGATCGACGTCTTCAACGGATACCTGCGGAGAACTGAAGCCTGACGCCACGGCCAACCAGCTGTCTACCCGTTTATATACGGCCGACATGCGTGTCTGTGACTGCGCGATCTTCGCGAACGAAGCGAGAGCGTTGGAACTGGCGTCCGGACTGATGTAATCACCGGTGCTGAACTTGCTCAGGTCTATCGAATCCTGAACATGGAACGCGGTTTCAAACACGGAGGCGTGCATCGCGGCCCGGCCAAGTCTTCCTATCGCATTGGTGTCGGCTATGCCTTTAACCTGCGTCCATGCATCGGTCACCATACCCGCGGTGTAGAGCATCCCATATGCTGAAGAGACATCGACGCCCGGGCGGATCTCGAAGACCTTGCTCTGCAATCCCTCTTCCTGCGGCGAGCCAATGTACCAATTGTCGTAGCTGAGTTCAGAAGAGAAGTTGATGTAGTTGTGCGAAAGCTTGCTCTGTCCGATGAGATCGCCGCGCTCCGCGACATACCAGAAGTCATCGCCAATGCCGTCGCCCGTGATGTCGACCTCACCGTCCAGAATATCCTCTAGCGTGACGAGTTGGATCCATGGGTGATTTGCCATCCATCGCATATTGAGATCGTATGCGTCCGCCTGGACCCCGTTCCGGAAGTCCTCCCATCCCGTGAATATCGTGACTACTTGATCCTGATCTCCAAGCCCCTTCCTGATAAACAGTCTCCTCAGCGGCATGCTGAGTCCCTCGTCATGATTCTGGAACCGGAAGTCTGACGCCCCGTTGTTGATGGCGAACGTCTTCACGCCGCTGATCCTGTTGATCTGATAGCCGCGCGTGCCGAGTGCTTCTGATCGACCATACCACTTCAGCAGATGCTCCGACTGGTCCAGCACAGTAGCACCGTATCCCAGGCCGTCTATTTTTGTGAAAACGTCATGATCCAGTAAACGTTCCGGAGTCCAGAACACCGAGTTTGAAGTCAGCGTCGTGTGGTAGATCGTTTCCAGAAACTCCTTTCCCAGCGCTTCGTTGTCATGGATGAAGTCTGCTGTGAAATACGGGAGCATATGATCCGAAAACGTGCTGGCCATGAGGTCGATCAGGTTCGTCTCGATCATCGTGGCGATCCAGTCATTAAGCGACGGACCGTCGAGCCAGGGCTTGCCGGCCGCAGGATCGACCTTCGCCCATTCAATCGCCGAGGCCAGAGTCGGTGTAACGTGCAGATTGAAGGGCTGTGCGTACAGATCGTGTATCTTCAGTGCGCGCCAGTATCCCGCCCCATCTCCATCGTTGATCAAGTCCTGGATCACATTGCCGGGCTGAATGCCCTGATTCCCGTGGACGATGACAGACACCTTCGCGCGGCCGGAGTTTTGCCCTCCGTTCACCCACGAGTAGAGGCGGCTGTCAGCCTTGATGGCGTCCTGGCGCTGCCAGTAGTCCTCCGCAATCCAGTCGTCAAGAACAGAGTCACGTATGTCAGACCGCCCACCGATATCGCCGGCTCCCTGCGGATTGTTCCCCGTACCGGGTTTTGTCGTGAAGATCTGGTAGTTAAGCGTGGAAGAACTGAGGCCATTCCACCCGGCATCCAGAAGAGCCTGCCGATTGATCGCTATCTCCACGGAGTCTATCTCCGAGTTGAAATATGCCCCGATGAAGCCGTTGGGAGAAGACTGGTCCCGGCGTTCGACGCCGACAGATCCGTCAAGAGCCTGCCCCCAGGAGGTCGTGTTGTTGTCGTGATCCGTGTCTACGTAGACAGCCCCGTCTCCTGAGGAGTAGATGGCGACAACGGCCTCCCACCCCATCTCGGTAATCGTGTCGATATCGTCAGGCAGGTTCTTCTCACCGAATTCGGGCTGACCTGTGTCTATGACCACATACATATTCAGGAACTGGTCTTCGGCAAAAGCCTGGAGGTCGTAGAAGTCGAAACGGAAGTAGAACTTCCCGTCCTGATTTCCTCCGTCTCTCGCGTAGAAGGCAACGATATCGCGCGAAGTGTCGAAGCCGTCATTGCCGTCTTCGGTGTAGCCGGGGTAGACATCACCGGCCTCATCGTTGCCTCCGGCTCCTTCGTATTCGTCGAGGATGATGCAGTCGTCCCAGGTCCAATCCAGAAATTCTTCGTAGTGCGCCACACCGTTTACGGACCCGATCTCATCACCGCGACCGATTTTCACGCTGCCTGCGGACTCATCGCCGGTATCCGGCCACCACGGATTAGTACCGTTCTGAAATTCGAGAAGGTTGCTGTAGGCATTCGTATTCGATCCCTGGACGATTGTGTCATTGTCAGGATTGCCATTTGCGCCGTTGTGCTGGTCGCTGACCACCGCGCCGGTCTTCATGTTTGTGTGCCCGATGACGCCGTCGTCAAATGGATCGAATCCAAACTGACGCTCCCACCCGTCGGGCAAACCATCGCCGTCTGTATCCGGATTGAGAGGATCGGTCTCCTCCCAGAGTTCCCCCGCCTGCCAGACGCGATTGGAATCTGTGTCACCTTTGATCCATCCATTCCGGTCATAGTCTTCACCGTAGCCGTCCGAAACACCGTCGCCGTCCGTATCCCAGTTATTCGGGTCGGTCTCGGTCCACGTTTCCCAGCTCTGGATCTCGCCGTCCGGCCAGCTTCCCCTGTCGCCCTTCGCCTGACCCGGAGCAAGCGCGGCTCCGTCTCCGTTGACCCAGCCATTGCGGTCCCAGTCTTCGATGCCGTCGGGCAGACCATCGTAGTCCGTATCGGGATTGCTTGCGTCAGTCATGCTTCCCGCGATCAGTTTCGTACGTGAGTCGTTGAAGTTGTAGTCCGGCACATCCCAGTTGTCGGGAACGGTATTGAAGAACGGCGGATCGTAGTCGCTTCTGAAGTTCGGGAAGCCGTCACCGTTCGTATCCATGTTCGTGTCCGTGTGCGAAGGGTCAATCACGCCGCGCCATCCCAGCTCCAGGCCGTCAGGCAGGCCGTCGCCATCCGTGTCTGGACTCAAAGGATCCGATTTCCCATAAATCTGCCAGATATGGACGTCCCCATTCACCCAGGTTTCCGGATTGCTGCCGGGCAGGTTCGTTGAATTGACTTCCATGCCGTCATACAGGCCGTCGTCATCGTCATCGTAATCCGCAGGATTGCTGTCCACCATCTCGCGGAAAATGACTGTTGTCGTGCGCCGCGCGGATGCTTCGATCGTGGAGGTGTTGAAGTTGGTATCGGCATTGGCGATGATGGTGTAGGAACCTTCAGTCAGGTTTGACCATACAAAGCTCCAGGAGAGCTTGTTTCCAACACGGATCGGATTGCCCGAAACGCGGTAAGCGGTGAGCCCGTTGGTCGTCGGACCCGGATAGGCAGATGACAAGGTAAGATTGGAGGCAGACGCCGCGTTCGCGACCGTCATAAGATTAGTGCCGATACGCAGAACACTTCCATAGGAGACCTCTTCGTCGAACCGCGTACCGATTCCTGAGACCGTCTTGCTGCCCTGATTCACGCCGACAGTTCCGGTCAGCGCATTGGTTGATGCCGGCACGGCCGAGGCCTGGCCTGAAGAGTTAGTGAACGCGATCCAGATGCTCTTGGCGGCGAGGTCGGACTCTACATGGATCGTGTACTGCCTCTGTTCAGGCGTGGGGAACGCAACATCAGGAAGTTCAATCTGGAATGGAGCCCCATCAAGATTGAACTGAGGGGGATCGAGTATCTTGATGGAAGCCTGTTGTGTGGATCTCCTCGCCCGCACCTTGCGGTCGGCATACAGCGTGATTCCGCCGCTCGCTGCATTCGTGTGAACGACCTCAATCTCGTGCAGGAAGTTCTGGTCTCCGTTGTACAGATCGGGCAGGTCGAACGAAAGCTCATGATAGTCGCCGGCCCCGTACCAGGTCAGATTGTAGTTCTCCCGGCCCTGCACTTCGTCATCGATCGTGATGAGAAAACGGTTCTTCGTTGTCTCATGGTCCACGTCCCACAGCGCCCCACTGAAGTTCACTTTCAACGTATAGGGCACGCCGACTTCATCTCCGTCGTTATGAGGCCATGCGACGAACATCGTGTAAGCCGGCCCGTTCGCGTTCACATTGCGGGTAAGCGTAGTGAAGTGTCCGGACACATCGTCCAGGACCGCATTCGTCGATGAAGTAAGTTCAGCCAGCTTCACATAGATTGCGGCCGACGAATTCGAGGGGGCCACGTTGTTATAGTCGAAACGCCATTCCTGCGGATAGTCGCTGTCAATCTCCATGCTTGCACTGACTTCCGTGGCCTCGGCCCAGGCCCACTCGCCAAGGGCGTTGGTACCGTTGCCAAGACGCTCTCCCGTTTGTCCGTCGTCGTTCTGCGCGTTCGCGTCTTCAATGTGATAGTAGACTTTTGTTACCGTAGGATCGGTCCGGACAACCACTCCGTAGCGATTATCCCAAAGGGTCTCGTTTTCCTTCGGCCAGACGATTTCTCCTTTGGGCGTTTCCGCATCGAGGTAGAACGGCTGTGTGAACGTATTGTAGATGGGAGAACGATTGCCGTTTCCTTCGCCGGCGCCGTTTCTCTGCAGAAACGCGCGGGCTCGGACCACATGGAATCCTTCCACTAATCCGGTCGAAATAGTGCTGTAGTCGACATGCGGACGGTAGTTGATGGTTCCGGCGTTGATGTTCGTCACTTCCCAAACGCCCATCATCGTCTTCTTCACATTGATGTCGTATTCAGAGTTGGGGAACTTCACGCTCCACGGAATATAAGGGATGGCATTCGTGTCGCCGTTCTGAACCTTGAACGCACTTATCTTGTAGCGAAGTACCGTCCCCGCAGGCATCGCAGGGAGTGGATTATTGCCCCACCAGTCATCTATTTCCACGCCGTTTGTATCGCTGTGGTGCCACGTAAGCTCCTGCACTTCTGTGTTTCCTATGCCTTCGCCGCCAGCTCCTTCAGGCCAGGACATGCCGTCGGTCGTGTAGTAGATAAAGACTTTGTTGATGTCGAATTGATGTCCGGTCTTCACCTCAAGCCATATCTGTTGATCGGCCGCATTGGTCGGGTTCGGCCAGAACTGCCTGTTGCCCGTGTCGTCCTGATTGTTCGGGTCGTGGTAAACGAAAGAGGCCGTTTCCGCGTTGCTGAAGTCGTTGGAGGCTGAGCTACTGTGGACCGTGACCCCGGTTCC
>JAHIZV010000224.1 GCA_018814445.1 Verrucomicrobiota bacterium
GATTCAAGAAATCCTTCCGCGACGAGAAGCTCATCGCTCAAACCGCCATTGTTGATCCATCTCTTCTCGCATCGTGTCCCCGCGGCCTAATGGCCGCTCAAGGCATGGACGCTTTTACCCAGCTCCTCGAATCACATGTCGCCCTGAATGCCAACCCGCTCACAGACACGCTTGTCGTGGCAGGCATCCGCGCATTCAACGCCGGATTCTTCGAGGCGCTCGATGAGAGGACATCCGCAAGTCTGTGCCATATGGCTTACGCGTCGTTCACCTCCGGAGTTACACTTGCAAATGCAGGACTGGGGGTCGTTCACGGTCTGGCCTCGCCTCTCGGAGCCTTCTTCCCCATTCCCCACGGCGTCGTCTGTGGAACCCTTCTCGCCGAATCGGTCGATATCAACATCGCCGCCTTAACAGCACGTAACCCCGACAGCAAGACCCTTCGGCGGTATGCTGCTGTCGGCGAGATCCTGGGCAGTAACATGACACTTGTCGATCGGCTTCGCGAATGGATCGAACAACTGGGCCTACCGAGACTGGGAGATTTCGGAGTTACGGAACGCGACCTCGATCGGATCGTCACCAACTGTCGCGGCGGGAGTATGAAGGGCAACCCCATCGTGCTCGAAGACGACGAACTTGCCGAAATTCTGCGCCGCAGACTTTAGATTTCTGACGCTGGATCCCGCCCCGCGCGAGCAGGGATGACGCGGCTGGTCATCCCTGCCAAGGACCCCGTTTGATCATGTCATGTCGGCGTCTACTCGTGTCCATTCGTGGTCGTTCCCAGGTCTGACGTGCAATGCGGACAGCGCGTGGCCTTGATATGAATCGTTGAGCGGCAGAATGGACACTTCTTCTCCGTGGGCTCACCGGGCTGAGGAGGATCGACAAACTGCGCCTCCAAAGCGTCTTCCGCACGATTGACGATCCGAATGACCACAAACATCGCAAATGCAACGAGAGCCAGGGCGATGCAGTTATTCAGAAACGCGCCGTAGTTGATTGTCACGGCCCCCGCCGTCTGCGCGTCGGCGAGTGTGGTATACGGGCCTCCCAGCACGTCTCCGTGTTTCAACACCAGAAACAGGTCTGAGAAATCAGAACTTCCCATAAGGAGTCCGATAGGCGGCATGATAATGTCGTTAACCAACGACTTCGCGACGGTACTGAAGGCCGCCCCGACTGTGAACCCCACCGCGAGGTCGATAAGGTTCCCGCGCATCGTGAATTTCTTAAAATCAGCTACAAGTTTCATACCACTGTCTCCAGAGAACGCTTCTCGCACAAAGACGCAAAGTCGCAAAGAAGTGCGTGACTGTAAACACCTTTGCGGCTCTGCGTGAGAATATCTTCTATGCGGTCCAGGGCGGGTGTTGGCCGTCGTGATGGCTTTCAGTGTGCGCGAGTTTTGCCTTCTGCGCTCGTTCCTGCTTCCGAGCGTGAGCCCCTTCTGGATTCCGCATCTTTTCGTATATCTCGATGAACTGCGGGTTGTTGAAGCCCTCACACGCGTGCTTCTTCCATTTCAAAACCGGATGTTCGAACACCGCGCATCGCTTAACCAGGTTCAACCGACAGTCCTTGCACTGCTTGACGGGCTTTGTGCTGATAGCGGTCATGAGTCCCAACCTCCATGTAGATGTGAAGAAGCAGGATACCGATGAGAACACGCGCTCATATCTGACAAATCGCCGAGGAAGGATAAGTACGTCATATGTTCCCTCTCCTGCACCGGAAATATACCACGGAAAAGCCACCAAAGCACGCATTTTACCCCAATCAAGGTACTGTGTTTGTCACATTCAGGTGTGCGATCGCACACCTGAATGTGACAAACGGCGGGGTGTTTCAGCCCTTTCTTCAAGGTGTTTCGGCTGGGGGCATGGCACGGTCCTGCCTGCACAGGCATCTGCGCGGGCGCTACTCGCGTGGGACAAGAACTGTGAGTGCCTTTGGAAGAACACGAACGGACACATTCTTATCGGCGTCGATGACTTCCCCGTCAAACTGGATCGGTGCGGGCATCTTGCGTTTCACATCCAGTTCTTTGAATCGCCAACTCTTGACGGCTTTCACTTTGTCTATAGTCCCATCGAAAAGCCGGCTGGCATTGACGATCATTCTCAGGGCGTCAGGTTGAGAGACAACAACAAGCTCGAGCATACCGTCATCCGGACAGGCCGTAGGCGCAATCTGCGCCCCGCCCCCATACTGCGTCAGGTTCGCCACGGTAAAGATTACGGGTGAAGGAAAGTCCATCGGGTCGCCTCCATCGAGCGATATCCGGAACGGCTGTGGGCGATACTCGATGTACTCCTGCACGCCGGCGAATACATAAGGAAGAATTCCTCTTATCGGAGACTTCTCATACGTTCTCACCATCGCGGCATCCCACGCCATACTGCATGTGACGAAAAAGGGCCGGCCGTTGGCCGTGCCCACATCAATCGCTTTAGGCTCGGCATCAAAAAGTGCTTCCGCGGCTTTAGCGGGTGTAAGAGGTATGCCGAAGTGGCGGGCAAATCCGTTTCCACTGCCGGCAGGAATCACACCGAGCGAGACATCACTGCCCAGTAGAATACTGCCGATGGTGTTGACCATGCCGTCGCCGCCGACCACGAGCAGGGTGTCGATATGATCATCGATCGCTCGCTGGGTTTTCCGTTGTCCGTCCTCGACACTGTTGCTGAACTGGTAGGACAGATGAATGCCATCCCGGTCCCAGACTCGCCCCAGGATCTGCTGCATCTCCCCGGAAGACCACCAGGTTCCGGACTTCGGATTGATCAGGACACGGACTCTTCGAAGATCACCCATAAACACTTTAATACACTACGCAGAACACGAAGGGCACGGAGATAATTTCAGGATTAGGATGACGCCAATTTGCTGAGCATATCCGGCACAGCGTCGATTGCTGCTCGGACTTTCTTCGCGTCTTTTCCGCCGGCCTGAGCTTTGTCAGGACGGCCCCCTCCGCCTCCGCCCGCGATCTTTGCGACAGCTCCAACCAGTTTTCCGGCGTGCAGGCCCTTCTCGATCAGATCCTTGCTGACCGAGGCCATAAAGTGGGCCTTTCCGCCCGCGGCAGCACCGAGAACAATGACACCTGATATCATCTGGGGCCGAAGAGCATCCATCGTCTGACGCAAACCATCTACGGAATCCGCTTCGACAACCGCAGCCAGAACCTTCACCCCACCGATCTCTTGAACCTTATCGGTCAAGCCTTCCGCCGCTCCCTTTGCCGCATCTTGAGCCTGTTCCTTAAGTTTCTTTTCCAGCTTCCTGTTCTGCTCGATCAGCGTTTCGATGCGATCCATCAATTCCTCAGCCGGGGCGCTGAAACGATGGGCCAGGCTTCTGACCAGATCATGCTCTCTCTGCGTCCATTCGTATGCCGGCCAGCCGCACACGGCTTCAATGCGCCGGATACCCGATGCCACCGAACTTTCCGAGACGATGCGGAACTGACCAATCTCTCCCGTTTCGGATACGTGCGTTCCCCCGCAAAGCTCACGGCTAACCCCGTTGACATCCACTACGCGGACGACATCACCGTATTTCTCATCGAACACGGCTACGATACCTGAGCCCTGAACGTCCTTGAGCGGCATTTCGTAGGTAGTCACTTTCGCGTTGTCCATGATCCACCCATTCACGCTTTTCTCAATCTGTTCGAGGACGGAAGTCGGGATCGCCTCATAGTGCGTGAAGTCAAAACGCAGCCTGTCCGGCGCGACAAAAGAACCTGCCTGCTTGATCGTGCCGCTCACATGCTTGTGCAGAGCGGCGTTGAGAAGGTGCGTCGCGGTGTGATGACGTATGAGCCGTCCTCTGCGAGGATGATCAACGGTCGCCGCCACCCGGTCACCAATGTTCAGAGATCCCTGGACGACCTTTCCCACGTGCATCACGATGCCTTCGGCCGGACGCTGTGTGTCCCACACCTCAAATTCGCCGGAAGGACCGCGAATGGTCCCCTTATCGCCGACCTGTCCACCCGATTCAGAGTAGAACGGCGTCTCAGCCAGGATGACAACTCCCTCGTCCGTCTCTGCCAGACTGTCCGTTCGCTTCCCTTTAAGTATCGCTGCGATGATATTTGTCTCATGCTCAAGGGCGCCATATCCGACAAACACTGATTTCATTTCCTCAGAAATCAGGTCCGAGACGAGATCGGCATCCTGCGCGAGAATTGCATCTTTCCTCGCACTCCGGGCGCGAGACCGCTGTTCTTCCATCAGATCGGCAAACACCTGCTCATCGACCGTCAGTTTCTGCTCGCCGGCCATGAGAATCGTCAGATCAAGCGGAAAGCCGAACGTGTCGTACAGTTTGAACGCCTGATCGCCGGGGAAAATCGTTTCTCTGCGCTGTGTGAGCCCTTCCACCACTTCCTCAAACAGCGCTATTCCCCTGTCGAGCGTTGAGGCAAAGCTCTCCTCTTCGGCGTTCACCGCCCGCATGATGCTTTCCTGATTCGCCGCGAGTTCGGAAAACACTCCACCCAGCGTCTGAACGACGACGGGAACGAGTTGAGACATGAAAGGCTCCCGGAGACCGAGTTGCCGGCTGTATCGAACCGCTCTGCGGAGGAGCCGCCTGAGGACGTATCCACGTCCATCGTTTGATGGCATCACGCCGTCAGCAATGGCAATGGAAAGCGTGCGAATGTGGTCTGAGATCACCCGCATGGCTACTGCGTCTTCACCTTCGTACCTACAGCCCGAGATCTCCTCGATTCTCTTGAGAAGCGGAGTGAACACATCTGTTTCGTAGTTGGACCTCTTGCCCTGCAAAACGGCCACCAGCCGCTCGAAACCCATGCC
>JAHIZV010000225.1 GCA_018814445.1 Verrucomicrobiota bacterium
ACGAGGTATGGGCCGATGCGCTCCATTTCTCCAGCTTCGTGTCACCCCCATACCAGAACACGAAGCCGGAGAAAATCGACATGCCCATAGAAAGCGCCCTATTCTACGCTGTCGCATGAGCCCATGAGCGCCAAACTCCAGAGGCCGGATCAATGATCCGGCCTCTTTCTTCTTTCGCCACAACCATGCGCAAAAGGCGCAGAAGTCTCCCTCCCATACTTTTGTTCCTTTTGAGCCTTTTCGCGGCTTCAAAATGGAACGAAGTGATGATTTTCCCTGTGTTGTCCACACCTCCTCTGCTAACCTTTTGCCAGGGAAATCCAGAAGACCATGTACGATTCTCTTCAAGTGCGGATGGTGTGGCAAGAGTCTCCTGGCCTCATCCGGAAGTACTGGCGAGTACTTTCACTGCCCCGGTTGCGAAGGAGAGGTGTCCGTTCCTGAGCAGGGAAAGCAGATTGAGATTGTCGAACGAAAGGTTCAGGAGGTGTCTTCACCAGACCGCCACACTACGTCACCATCAAGGGCCGCGAGTCGTCGCCCTCAGGATTCTGATCAGGACTGCCATTTCATGTCTACGTGGGGTGACTACATGGCCGCGGACGGCCTGGCTGAGACGGACGAGAAGGAACCGCGAGGGAGCGACCAGGTTAAGTCGCAGCCATTATCGGTTCCGTGAACCTCTTTCCAATAAACTCGGGACTACCCTCAACAATCAGACCATGCTCTACGGTGACCCGCCCTTCGCTGGAAGTGAACTCGAACTTCGGGGTCTTGCCAAACCTCCACTCCCAGCTTCTGTATCGATCCGTCCGGGCAGTCAGATCCGCCTGATCCAGAGAAGATACTGCGACCTCTTTCTGCGGTCCAAACTGCGCAATCAACGCATCCTCGACCGCGGACATGGTGATACCCGGCGATAACTCCGACAGATTCGTAACTGGGGCTGAAATGGACTCCACCGCATGGCTTTCAAAACGGTCGTCTCCCTTCTTCAGATACCTTCCCAGTTTCTTCAGATCGGCAGAGACGAGCAACGTTCCATGATGCATGGCGGCATTTCTGCGGAGCGCGAAGGCGTTTCCCGATATCTTCTTCCCGCTAACAGCTATGCTGTTCTTCCCCATCATCCCGGCCCGAACCCCAAGACTTCCAAGCGCGTCAATCACAAGCTGGTAGAAGACGGCATCCTTGTAGCCTTGCCGCTGAACGAAGAAGGCGTAGTTCAGGTTCCCCTCGTCGTGATATACGGCCCCCCCTCCCGAAACACGCCTCGCCAGCGCACAGCCGTCCTTCTCGATCAACCCAATACAACATTCGCGCCACGGAATCTGATTCTTGCCGATGACAACGGCATCTTTGCTCCGCCACAGAAAGAGCGTCGGAGCCAGATCATCAACGTGATCGAGCAGATACTCCTCTACGGCAAGATTCCGGAACACGTTCAGATCTGTGGAGTGAAGCAGCATAAGGAGAGGAGATGGTTAATGGTTGACGGCTCTTGGCGCCCCTTATTCATTTGATCAATCGCGAACATCTCTGTAAACTCAACAGGCAAAACGCACAGCGACACAGCGAGGTGCCTTATGGGCAATACTATAACATCTGAATTCATTCACCAAATCCCCAAAACGGATCTTCACGTTCACCTCGACGGTTCGCTTCGTCTTTCGACGCTGATCGAGCTTGCCGGGAAATGCAACGTTGAGTTGCCCGCTTCCGACGAAAAGGGAATGAAGAAGGAGGTATTCAAAGAGACGTACGCCGACCTGCCGGAATACCTGAAAGGATTCTCTTACACCGTGGCGGTCCTTCAATCTCCCGATCATCTGGCTCGCGTCGCCAGGGAACTTGTCGAAGACAATATCGCCGAGGGTGTCCGCTATATCGAAGTCCGCTTCGCTCCCCAGCTCCATTCCCGCGACGATTTCACAGTGGATGAAGTCGTGAAGGCGGTGTGCAAAGGCCTGGACGAAGCCAAGAACGAGTTCAACGCATCCGATGCAGTTCGGAAGGGCGATGACATTCCTTTCGAGTACGGCATCATCGCATGCGCTTTGCGGCGGTTCAACCAGCACATGTCTCCCTACTACGCCTGTCTCTTTGAGGCCATGCCTCATGCGCCTCTCGAGGAAGTCTTTTCAGCGGCCTCTCTTGATCTGGTCCGCGCGGCTGCCGATATGCGGTACAAGCAGGGACTCCCGGTTGTCGGATTCGATCTCGCGGGAGAGGAATCCGGGTATCCGGCAGGCGACCACAGAGCCGCGTTTCAGTACGCTCAGACACACTTCATTCGCAAGACCGTTCATGCCGGCGAGGCCTATGGCCCGGAATCTATTTTCCAGGCGATCACAGACTGCCACGCAAACCGTATCGGGCATGGCACGTTTCTGTTCGCGGACAACATGATACAGGATCCGGAGATCGAGGATCCCAAAGCATATGTGGAACACCTTGCCGAATACATCGCCAGTCGACGCATTACCATCGAGGTCAATCTGACCAGCAACCTGCAGACGATTCCCGCTATCAGAAGCGTGGCTGACCATTCTCTCCGGCAGATGCTCGAGCGGAATATGTCCGTCTCAATCTGCACCGATAATAGACTGGTCTCGCAGACGTCGGTCTCTCACGAAATCGAACTGGCGGTCGAACACATCCCCATGACCCCCCGCCAGCTTCGGAATGTGATCGTAGCCGGTTTCAAGGGCAGTTTCTTCCCCAGTCCATACAACGAGAAAAGAAGCTACGTGCGCAACGCCATCAACCGGTACGAGAAACTGGCGGAAGAGCATGGAATTGAATGATTTCGGAATGGGGCTTCTGGACCTCCCCCCATTCCTCTTTTCTTCTTTCAACTTCTGATTGACTCGACTCCCCTAAGCCGACAAGGTATGTCGTCCAAAAGGGCAAGCCATGGCAAACAACGACCATCTCAATACCTTCATGACCTCTTTTCCTCATGAGGCGCTGACATTTGACGATGTCTCGCTCGTGACACAGTTCGCGGATTTTCTTCCGGGCGATGCGGATGTATCCAGCCGTTTAAGCAGAAACGTGGGGCTGAACATCCCGTTTGTCAGTGCTGCAATGGACACGGTAACGGAAACCAACATGGCCATCGCCGTTGCCATGCTCGGCGGGATCGGCGTGGTCCACAAGAATCTTTCGGCCGAGGAGCAGGCCTCGATTATCGGGACCGTGAAACACCATTTGCATGGACTCATTGCTGATCCAAAGACCTTCAGCGTAGACGCCACGCTGGATGATGTCTACGCCAAGCGCAAGTCGAAGGGATATAGTTTCAGCGGGTTCCCCATCCTCGACACTGACGGCAAAATTGTCGGGATTCTGACTTCACGCGACATCAAATTCTCGGATAATCCGCACGCTCCCGTCAGTGAAGTGATGACGAAAGAGGTCATCACCGCGCCGAAGAACACGAATCTTCAACAGGCGTATGACCTCATGCGCAAGAACAAGATCGGCAAACTGCCGATCGTTGAAAACGGCGCACTCGTCGGCCTCTACAGCTATGCTGACGTGCGCACCTTGATGGAGAACGAGGAACCCCTCTACAACCGCGATGCCCACTACCGCCTGCGTGTCGCCGCCGCCGTCGGCCCTAGCGATGAAGCAAGGGTCGAGGCCTTGGCTGATCAGGGCGTCGATGCCATCGTCGTCGATACGGCACACGGTCACACCAGGGGTGTTCTTGAGATGACCACATGGGTGAAGAATCACTATCCCGAAATCGATGTCGTTGCCGGAAACATCGCAACGGCTGAAGCCGCCCTGGCCCTTCGTCACGCGGGAGCCGACGGCGTGAAAGTGGGGATCGGCCCCGGCTCTATCTGCACCACACGTGTCGTGGCGGGCGTCGGCGTACCGCAGATCTCGGCTATCTATGACGTTGCCCAAGCACTTGAAGGAAGTATCCCGGTGATAGCTGATGGCGGCATTCGCCACTCCGGTGATGTAGTGAAGGCCATCGTCGCCGGTGCCGACTCGGTAATGATGGGATCAGTTCTCGCGGGTACCGAGGAAAGTCCCGGTGAAAAGATCATCTACCAGGGCCGGCAATATGTTGTCTACCGCGGCATGGGCAGTCTCGACGCAATGAAAGCGCGCGAGGGAAGCCGCGAGCGTTACGGCCTCGCCGGCGCTTCCGAGGACGAGCTTGTTCCGCAGGGCATCGAAGGAATGGTTCCCTACGCGGGGAATGTCGGAAAAGTCCTCAAACAGTACAGCGGCGGCCTGCAGGCAGGCATGGGATACTCAGGTTGCCGAACCATCAACGATCTTCAGGAAAAGGGAAAGTTTGTCCGCATCACCGGAGCAGGTATCTCTGAAGCCCATCCTCACGACGTCCAGATCACCAAGGACGCGCCGAACTACAGGCAGAGAGGGTAGGAGGTTCCACCCTACACCATCCATTGTATGGGTGTGTGGGTGTGGGGGGAAAGGGAGAGCCGCTAGCCTGCATATTTCACCAAAATGCGTCCAGCCACCACGCATACAACCTGACCTGCATGACTTATGAGCGGAACCCTCGTGTTTTCGATGAGGACGGTCTGCTTTTCCGAGTGGGCATGTCGCGTAGACCTGTCCCGAAG